>SDWL01000147.1 GCA_004195315.1 Lutibacter sp. | reverse complement strand
AGATGTGTATAAGAGACAGGTATAATATAAATCTAATTCTAAAACGTCGCAAGATATTTTATATTATTTAACAACGATGTTAAAGGAATCACAAAGATATGATACCTTCAACCTTTTCAGCTTCCATATATTTTAAAATAATATCCTCTGCTTTTTTCATCACTACAAGTACTGAAATACTTATATATTTACCCGTTTTGGAAGATTTTTTAGTGATAACAGCACCTGTGAAATCGAAAATATCTTCAACTTGTTTAATTTTTTCTTGTGATGCTGGTATAATAAATTTAAAAAGGTATTTTGCAGGAAATACTGTATCTTTTTTTAATTTTTTGTTTAATTTTTTATAAAACTGTTCTCTTTTATCCATTTTCTTTAAAAAAAAGTGTTCAAATATATTACCACCTACTATTGTTAATATTTAACTTACAAAAATACATGAATATTTTAGTATAATTTAATGAATAAATTAATTTTGCAATATGCAGCAAAAAGTAGTAATCACAGGAGGACCTGGAACTGGTAAATCTACCATCATTGAAGAGTTAATAAAACGTAATTTTATGTGTATGAAAGAAATCTCAAGAGAAGTTACTTTAAATGCTCAAAAAAATGGCACAGAACAATTATTCTTGACAAAGCCTTTATTATTCAGCGAATTATTGTTAGAAGGGCGTATAAACCAATATATTGAAGCTGAAACAAAAAATGCAAATCTTGTTTTTTTTGATAGAGGAATTCCTGATATTCATGCATATATGAATTATATTAGTATTGATTATCCAACCACTTATCTTACAAAAAGTAATTTATATCGATATAATTACATATTTTTAATGCCACCTTGGGAAGAAATATATATTTCAGATAATGAGCGTTATGAAAATTTTGAACAAGCTTTGGCTATTCATAATCATTTAGAACGAACCTATAAAAAATTAAATTACACAATTATTGAGGTTCCTAAAGGAACTATTGAAACTAGAATTAATTTTATATTGGACTGCATAAAATAATGAGTACACCTCTAGATATATTAAAAAAATATTGGAAGTATCCTAAATTTAGAGATACGCAAGAGGAAATTATTGAAGCCGTTTTAGGTGCTACAAACACAATTGTTTTATTACCAACTGGAGGAGGAAAATCATTATGCTATCAAATCCCTGCTTTACTTTCAGATGGAGTATGTATTGTAGTTTCTCCGCTAATTGCTCTAATCCAAGATCAAGTTAATAGCTTAAAAGAAAAAAATATTAAAGCAATTGCTTTAACATCTCAACTAAATCAAGATGATGTTATTTTAGCTTTTGATAATTTACAGTTTGGCGATTTTAAATTCTTATACCTTTCACCTGAAAAACTGCAATCTCCTTTTATTCAAGAAAAAATTAAACAATTAAAAGTTTCCATTATAGCTATTGATGAAGCACATTGTATTTCTGAATGGGGACATGATTTTAGACCGTCATATTTACAGCTAAAAATTTTAAGAGAATTACAACCCAATGCTACTTTTATGGCTTTAACAGCAACGGCCACGCAAAAAGTTTTAGAAGATATTCAACAAAATTTAGAAATAGATGGAGCTGTTATTTTTAAAAAATCTTTTCAAAGAAGTAATTTAAATTACCACGTAATTACAACCGAAAATATTTACGGAAAAATGCTTCAAATTGTTGGTAAAATAGGTGGATCTGTAATTATTTATACCAACAGCAGAAAACAAACTAAAGAGGTTTCAAAATTTTTAATAAAGAACAATTTCAAAAGCAGTTATTACCACGCTGGACTTTCAACCAATGAAAAAAACACATCATTTAATAATTGGATGCAAAATGAAACACCTATTATGGTTGCTACAAATGCATTTGGGATGGGAATTGACAAACCAGATGTTAGAGTTGTAATTCATATAAACACACCAAATAGTTTAGAAAATTTTATTCAAGAAGCTGGAAGAGCTGGAAGAGATGAGGAAATGGCATATTCAATAATCTTAACAAATAAATCTAATCTTTTTGATACTACAAATAAATTTAAAACTAATTTAGCTTCAACAAAATTTGTAAAAACTGTTTACAATCATTTAAACCAATATTACAGCATAGCTTTTGGTGAATTGCCAACTCAGTTATTTAATTTTTCAATTCAAGAATTTTGCTTTCTATACAAACTAAAATTGCTACAAACATACAATGCCATTAAAACTTTAGAGCGCGAGAATATTGTAAGTTTAGATGAGAATTATAGTAAAAAATCTACTCTAAAATTTTTAATAAGCAACAAACAAATTTTTGATTATTCAAACAATCACCCTTCAAAAAGTGAGTTAATACAATTAATATTAAGAAGCTACGGCGGTATTTTTGACCATTATACAATTATTAATGAGTTTTCACTTTCCAAAAAATTAAACTGTTCAAAAAAAGAAATTGTTAAACATTTAAATGATTTACATTCAAATAGCATTGTAAACTATTCATACGCAAATACAACTTCTAAATTATCGTTTTTAGTAACTAGAGATGATAATTATACTATTAATAGTATTTCAAAAAATATTGAACAACAAAATAATTTAAAACTTAAAAAAATGGAAGCTGTTATTTCCTACATTCAAAATACCAAAACGTGTAGAAATATTCAATTGCTTTCCTATTTTAATGAAAGAATCACTGAAGATTGTGGTAGTTGTGATATTTGTAAAGCTAAAATTAAACCGAAAAACTCTATAGAAATTATTTCAAACGATATTTTAAATTTATTGAATGAAAAACTGCTGTCTTCACAAGAAATAACTATGCTCTTAAATTATTCAGATAGTGAAATTTTAAATTCATTGAAAAATTTATTAGAAAAAAATAAAATAACAATAACTTCGCAAAATAAATTTAAACGTAACTTTTAATGAGAGATTTAAGAATTGTATTTATGGGAACACCTGATTTTGCAGTTGCAATTTTAGAAGCGCTTATAAACGCAAAATTTAATGTGGTTGGAGTAATTACAGCACCCGATAAACCAGCTGGAAGAGGGCGAAAATTAAATGAATCTGCTGTTAAAAAACATGCTTTAGAACACAATCTTACTATTTTGCAACCTACTAATTTAAAAAGCGAAGAATTTATTACCGAACTAGAAAGCTTAAAAGCAAATTTACAAATTGTTGTAGCTTTTAGAATGCTCCCAAAAGTAGTTTGGAAAATGCCAAAATATGGCACTTTTAATTTACACGCATCATTATTACCCGATTATAGAGGTGCTGCACCTATAAATTGGGCAATTATAAATGGAGAAACTAAAACTGGTGCTACTACTTTTTTTATTGATGAAAAAATTGATACTGGAAATATTATTTTACAAGAAGAAGTTAGAATTAGTGCTACTGAAATTGTTGGTGAATTACATGATAAACTAATGCATATTGGAAGTAAGTTAGTTGTAGATACCGTTATACAAATAGAGCAAAATAATGTTAAAACATTTAAGCAACCAGAAATTGATGAGAAACCTGCTCCAAAAATATATAGTGATACATGTAAAATAAACTGGAATGATTCATTAAAGAATATTTACAATTTAATAAGAGGTTTAAATCCATATCCTTCAGCTTGGACGACTTTAATAAATAATGAAGAAGAAATAAAAGTTAAAATTTATGATATTAAAAAAGAATACATAGAGCATAAACATAAAATTGGGTTAATCGTTACTTCTAAAGAAGAAATTAAAGTTGCTGTTTCAAAAGGTTTTCTTATTATTAGCAGCCTACAATTAGCAGGGAAACGAAGAATGGAAAGTAAAAATTTATTAAATGGGTTTACATTTTCCGAAAATGCAATGATGCAGTAACCCTATGTTTTGCAAGGTTTATAGCTTTTTTTCAATAAATAGCATTAAGGTTATTAACATTTAATATCATTTATCAACAAAAATATCATTTTTTTACCCAAAAACTTGCACAAACCCTTATTCCGTATAACTTTGTTAAGCTATTAATAGCAAAATATGTTTAACCAATTAATTTAAAATTTAAGTTATGAACAAATCAGATTTAATTGATGCAATGGCAGCTGATGCTGGTATCACAAAAGCAGCAGCGAAAGCAGCATTAGAATCATTAACAGACAATGTAACTAAAACTCTTAAAACAGGAGGAAAAGTAGCATTAGTTGGATGGGGTACTTGGTCTACTTCTAATAGAGCAGCAAGAAGTGGTAGAAATCCTCAAACTGGAAAAACTATCCAAATTGCAGCTAAAAATGTAGTTAAATTTAAAGCAGGAGCTGGACTTAGCGATGCTGTAAACTAACATATAAGAACTAATTCTTATTATAAAAGCTTTCTAAAAAAAACCTAGAGAGCTTTTTTTTCTGCCAAAATTTTATTACATTTAAATATATAATTTTTTTTAATGATAGAGCTAAGTCCTTCAAAAGGTAAATTATTGGTTTCAGAACCTTCAATATTAAATGATAAATCATTTAATAGATCTGTAATTTATTTATCTGAACATAATAAAGATGGTTGTATTGGTTTTATAATAAACAAACCAACTGAATTTATTTTAAATGATTTAATTCATGAAATTAATTGTGATTTTAAAATATATAACGGAGGTCCTGTAGAACAAGAAAATTTATATTTTATTCATAAATTACCAAATTTAATTCCAAATAGCATTGAAATAGATAAAGACATTTATTGGGGTGGTGATTTTGATATTTTAGCAGATTTATTAAATAACAATACCGTAAAATCTACAGATATTCGTTTTTTCTTAGGTTATTCAGGTTGGTCTGTACTCCAATTAAAAGAAGAGTTAGAAGAATCTACCTGGATAGTTGTTGAAAATAATTATAAAAATATACTTGAAATTGAAAGTGTTGATATTTGGAAAAATCAATTATTAGAATTTGGAGGCGAATATAAAATTTGGGCAAATGCACCAAAAAACCCTAATTTAAACTAGCTTATTATACTCAAAAGCTAAATCCTTTGAAATTTTAGTGTTTAAAACATTCATTTTATAAGTTGTAACAGGTTGTATACCTGTAATAGCATTTGAAATAAAAATCTCATCGACTTTTTGCAACTCAAAAGGAGAAATTACAGTTTCTTCTAGCGTATATTTTTCAATTTTTGTAATAATTTCAATTATTTTTTTCCTTGCAATACCTTTTACACAGCCTTCACTTGTTGGTGGAGTTTTAATCAAATTCCCCTTTACTACAAATATATTTCCGTTTATAGCTTCAACCACTTGCTTTTTTTCATTAACTAAAATACAATTATCAAGTTCATTCTCAGAAGCATAAATACTTGCTAAAACATTCGTTATTTTATTAGTTGTTTTAATAGTAGATAACATTCCTGAATAAATGTAATAATCTTTAAATATATCAATCGTATAGTTTTCTTTTGTCAAAGAAACAAGATCTGAAGTTTCAATTAAATAATCAACTTCATTTGTTAATGGATTATATTGACCTCCATCTTTTCTATAAACTGTAAATCTGATTCTAGCATTCCTGTCTCTTATACACATCT
>SDWL01000146.1 GCA_004195315.1 Lutibacter sp. | reverse complement strand
ACCACAACACCTCATAAAATTTATGCTTACTTTTAAACTAAATAACGAACTGACAAACATTCAACAAACGATTTGCTACCACCGAAAAATCTTCGATTTTCCAGTCGCACAAATCTTATAAAAACTCGTTGTGGTTTATATTACGAGAGAGGGCCCTACAGAAAAATTGCAATTTATTAAAAAAATGAATATTAATCATTAAATTTAAAAACTATGAAAAATTTAAAAATCAACCGAAAAAGAAAATTAAACAGTTATTTTAAAATTGGAATTCTATTATTTGGAATTTTAACAATTACAACTAATTGCGAAAATGAAAACAACCTTTCTGATCAAACATCAGAAATTGAACAACTTTTATCTGAATCTCATAAAATCACCTCTATAGATAATCTAAATCATTTAAAGCCAATAATTGAAAACCTAAAAACTATAAAACTTAAAGAATCTTATTTAGTAAAAAATAGCAATGCAAAACAAAGTTTGGATAATATTAATGTTAATAGAATTATTCAATACACTAACGAGACGGGATTTTCTACATACACTTTTAAAATTGAAAACAACTCTGAATCCATCAATTTTGAAAACTTACACTTAATTCAAACTGAAGTAGGATATATAGGTTATATATTAAGCTATGAACCTGATCTCAATGTAGATTTTTATAGTCAAACTCCAGAAGGTGAATTTTATTTTGACATTAAAAAGTATAAAGGTCATATTACAAAATATTCACTTGACCGAGAGATTATTTGGACAACAAAAACTAAATTAAGTACAGAAAAATTATCAAGTAAAAATACATCAGCAAGAAGCAGTGGTCATTTTACAAAAGTATGTATTACTTATTTTGAACCTCAATGTGATTATGGAGAGGAGTTACACTCTTGGGGTACGTATTGCACAGGTAATCTTAGCTATGAAACTACTGAAACCTGTCAGACTGTTTGGGTTAGCGGAGAACTTATCCCTCAAGACAACCCAGACTACGAAGGAGATGGAACAGGTGGAGGAATAACTATAGATGGTACTGATTGTTCAAATACCTCAGGTACTAGTATTGTTGACTCACAACCAATAACTGGAATATCAACCGATTGCGCTCCTAATAATACTGTTGGTGTAACTACATCTGCAACTTATCAATCTTTTTGGATGAGCTTATCGACTACCCAACAAGATTTTTTGAATCAAAACCAATTAATTTTTAATAATGTATTATCTTATTTAAATGTAAATGATTACGCACCCCAAGCTCAAAAATTTGTTTCAAACTTAATTGATGTTGTAAAGGTAGATTTAACAGTTGATGCAAATGCCTTTGGTTTTGCGCTAGAAGCCAATAACCAAAACAAAATATATAATTCTTTTGACAGCGCATTCCTGAATTCTGTCAATCAATATATGGCTATTGACTCCTCTAATAGCATTAATACTGACCCTATTTACACACATTTTATATTAAAATGTATCACTTTAAGAGCCTTAAACCCTGAATGGTCAGATTATGAAATTTTATGGGAGGCTTCTAAAGATATAGTACATATTAGTTTAGATGTTTTTGGAATGATTCCTGTTGTTGGGGAAATAGCTGATTTAACAAATGGGGTTTTATATACTATTGAAGGTGATGGTCTTAATGCTACTTTAAGTTATGCTAGTGCTGTTCCTGTGGCTGGTTGGGCTGCTATGGGTATAAAATATGGACTAAAAGTTGTGGATGCAACTCAAACTGTTTATAGCATTGGAACTAAAGTAAAACTTGTTTGGAAAATTGGTGTAGATGGTTTTGTTAATTTTGGTTCTACAGGCAGTAAATTAAGAAAAGTACTTGGTATGGCTCCGTATGCTCAAGATGCCAGACAAGCTCATCATATTATTCCTTGGGCAAAACAAACTGAAAATGTTGTCCAACAAGCTGCTAAAGACCCTAGAGCATTTCATATGAACGAAGCTCTTAATGGTATTCCTCTTGATAATTCTGTACATTTGGGTTCACATACAGATTATGATAACAAAATTCTTCAAAAGTTAATAGATTTAAATAATGCCTACCCTAATATTACACCAGAACAAGCTTATGATGGGTTAACAAACATTATTAATAATATTAGAACAGCAATTAAGAATAACCCAACAACTCATGTTAATAATTTAGTATTTTAATTTATGGAATATTTTAGAATTAGGCATACACTTAATACAAAGGCTTTAGGACATTATCCACAAGTAAAGAATGTAAAATATAATTGCCATGTCAATAATGACCCAAGATTTATTGAGCACTATTATTTTAAAAAAATTGATTTTACACCTTGTGTTGCAACCCCTATTTTATATGCAAAATCAAAAAAAACAGATTTGATAGAGCAATTGGGCATAGGTTTTTCTCATAGATTGTTAATGAGTACTAAGTTGAAAGATATTCTTATTGACTATTCCAAAGAAGATGCTCAATATTTTCAATGCTCAATTTTTCACAAAAATATTGAATATGAGAATTATTGGATTATTAATCCTTATAAATATAGACAAGAATTTATTGATATTGATAAAAGTTTTGCCAAATGGAGAAGAATTTTAGGTATTGGCAATGAAGAAAGTATTGTAAAAATTAGCTCTTTACAAGATTTTCAAATAAAAAGTGAAGAGTTAAGTAAATCAGGTAAATATTTATATTTTAATAATTTTTATTTAAAAAACGTTAGCAAAGATTTTTTCCTCTTACAAAGAATTGAAGGTGGTGGAATTGGTTATTTTTGTTCTGAAAAATTAAAAAAAGAAATTGAAGATACTAATTGTACTGGTATTGAGTTTCAACCATTAAATTTAACTTTTAACGAATGGACAAAAAAGGGAGGTGAACGAGAAAATATATATGGATAGATAACATACAAACCACAACCACGTATATAAAAAATAGCAGAAATAGTACAAGTTTTATAATTTGTGCTTTTCTGTTACTTTATTACCAAAACGAAAATAGCAACATTTAAAACTGCTACTTTTCATATACAAATCCGTTGGCATTCATTACGAAATGAAACTCAAATCCAACATTTTAATGAAATAAATCAAAAATGAAAAGAGTACTACATTTATTACTAATATTGATATTTATCTTTTCAAGCTGTGGGAAATCAAATAAAAATGATTCTGATAAACTAACAACAGAAAAAACAGAAGTACAATTAGAAATTGAGAAACCCAATGCAGAAAAATTACTTAATAATGCAAATACTTTCTTTTTGAACAAAAAAATTGAAGAGTGTAAAAAAGAACTTCGAATATTACTAAAAAAATATCCTACTTCAAAAGAAGCTACAGAAGCTAAAATATTATTGAATAAAGCAGATGTCGAATTAGATAAAATCAGAATAGAAGAAGAACTAATAAAAGAGGAGCAGATAAAAAAGAAAAAAATCATAATTGAGCAAGCAACAAAAAAAATGAGAAAAAAAGTTGATAAGCTTGAGAATATCACTTGGTATCGAGATATAACTTCTCCTCAATACACAAATTACAATGGTTTTTTCCTTTACATTGGAGATAGAGGCTTTGACTATCCAACATTAAGATTAAGAATACAATATAAAGATAGTGATTGGCTATTTATTGAAAAATATATAATTTATATTGATGGTTTAAAATATAAAACAATAGAAACCAAATACGGAGATGTTGAGAGAGATAATGGAACTGGAGGAGTTTGGGAATGGCTTGATATACCCGTTAATAAAAATAGCGAGGATATTGTTAATGATTTTGACGTAATTAGAACTATTATTAAAGGAAAAGATGTTAAACTTAAACTTATAGGAAAACAATATAGTAAAGTTAAAACTATTACGGAAACACAAAAAAATGCCTTAAAAAATGTACTTGAAGTCTATAAAGTACTTGGAGGAGAAATATATTAATTTTAAAAAGTTATGAGAAAAATAATTAAATTATCAGTATTGTTGTTTGTACTCGGATTGGCAAGTTGCAATAGTCCGTTAAAAAAATCTGTAATAGAGCCTTTAGAAATTAAAGACCTAAAAGATATAATTGAAAAAGACACTTTATTTGAGTTCACTTATAAAGCTATTCAAGAGATTAGAGATGCAAAACTAACTGATGATGTTGAAAAAGCTAAATGGTCAGATATGACATATAATCGAGTTCATAAAATGGTTCAATTATATTCAGATACTTTAGTACAAAGTAAATATACAGTAAAAATTAAATCTGATTGGAATTCAGAATATGGTTTATACTTACCAAAAGCAGATTCTATTTCTAATTATTGGAAAAAATATAAAGAAGAGAGGTCGTTAGATAATTTTGTTAAAGTTGATTTATTTGATATAAAAACAGAAGACAATCGTTTTACATATGTCGGATTTAAAATTACTCCATTATTAGGACCCATTGATAAATTAGATATTGATTATGTATTTATTAAAAAAGGAAATAAAAAAAACCTTTCAGAATATGATAAATTCACAATCACTAATGAAAGGTCAATGTCTTATCGTATACATGATAAAGTTCCTGAATCTAAAATAATGTGGAAATTGGATTATAGAAATGATGACATCTTAAAAAACAAAATTCTTGAAGAAGTGTTAAAGGAATACAATTTTGAGTTTAGACTTAATAGTATAACCAAAAATGGTATATGGTTATCTAAACATCTTACTGAAATCCCAAATCACATTAAATGGATGTTAGAAAGCAAAGAAGGTAGTTATATGTATCAATATTATCGAGAAGATGTTGTTAAAGAGTTTATATACAAGGATTTTATTAGTTATAACCGTTTTAAGTCTTCTAAAATTGACAGTATTGCCAAAACAATAGACCCAAAAGTTATAGAGTTTTTAGAATTAAAAGATAAAAAATAATGTAACGAAATGCCAACAATGCATATAAAAAATCACTTAATTCAGTAAAATAGAATGTTTCTAAAACAAAATAATATTAAAATTAAATATTGGAAAATCTCCGATTTTTAAGTCGCACAAATCATATTCAAACTCGTTGTAATTAACGGCAGATTTCAGGTCTGAAATCCTTATTTGAGCATTTTAAGTTTGAATTGTAAGATTGACTAGCACACGAGCCGAAAATAAAAAGTTGAAACGTAAAAAATTGATTTTAATAACGGATTTGATTATTGAAACGTAAAAAAAAGAGAATTGAATCACACAGATTTAAGAAATGAAACGGTCAGATTTTGAGCAAAATATACGAATTGAGAAATGAATCGAACAGATTGATTTTCAGAACGGAAAACTAAAACAGAGAAATTAGAACAAACTGAAAATATATTCGATTTTTATAATCACAACCGATTTGAGAATTGACTCGTAAAACTAAATGAAACCGATAAAATTTGAACAAAATAGAATAATTGGAACAAAAGCCGCTAAATTACAACACCGCATATAGCAAATTGCTAAATTGTAATAAATAGAAAATTTTTAGTACTTTTAAATCAAAAATAACAAGCTATGAAAAGTTCGACTTCAAAACCGCACTTGCCATATTCAAACCCGTTAGCACCAATTACGAAAAAAAATTGCTGTACTCAATAACTTAACGCAACAAATCTAAATTAATAGATTTGTATTATGTTACGTAAAAAAACTTGTCGACTTACTCTTAAAGAA
>SDWL01000145.1 GCA_004195315.1 Lutibacter sp. | reverse complement strand
TTCAACTATATAGTTGAAGCTTTTTTAATTTATATTTATAACGTTTTATAATTTAAAAGTAATTACAGGTAATTTTGCATGATTTGTTAAATCTTCACTAATACTACTAGTAAATAAGTGAGCTAAACCTCTTCTTCCACTCGTATTTAATAAAATTACATCAGCATCAATAGCAGTAGAAAAATTAAGAATCCCTGCTTCAACTGAAATATCATTATATATATTTAACGTATAATCACCTAAATCAAATTTGTTAATAAAATTTCTTATGGCGTCACTTGAATCTTTGGTTGTTTCAAAATTATGAATTGTGTTAATTTTTAGTAAATGTAATCGAGCATGAAAAAGAGATGCGAAATTTAAAATATTTTGAAAAGCTACTTTACTTTTTTGTTCAAAATTAGAAGCAAAAACAATATTTTCAATTTTAAATTTTTCAACATCACGCTTAATTACTAAAACTGGCACATCGGAATTTCTAACAACTTTCTCAGTATTAGAGCCAATCAACATTTCTTCCAGTCCAGAAGTACCTTTAGATCCCATTACGATTAAATCTATAGATTGTTTTTTGCTTTCGTCTATGATGCCATCATAAGCTTTATGAAATTGTACTGAATCTTCAATTTCTATCCCTTCAAAAAAAGGCATTTTTTTAAAATCCTCAAATTTTTCATAAGCTCGTTTTAAAAATAATAAAGTAGTAGGAGCGTTGTTAGAATTTCCGAAGTTAGATGGGTCAACAACACCAGTTGGTAATTCAAGCATATGTAATAAAAATATTTTCGAATTTGTAACTTTGGCTATATCAGTTGCAACCTTAGCAGCATATTTTGCTTGGTCAGAAAAATCAATAGGAACTAAAATATTTTTCATAAAAATTTATTGTAAAGAATGTTATGTAAAAGGTAAAGTTAATAATTTTAAATTAAAAAGGAGAATGAATTTTTATCATTTAAAAAAATGTTAGTATATTTGCACCGAATTAGGATAATTTAGAAGGATAGGAGGGGACAATAAGTCCCCTCTTTTTATACTACTACAATGGATAAAGGAAAAGTTATAGATTTATTAAATAATGCTCTTGAAGAAAATAAGGAGTTGTTTTTGATAGAATTGAAATTTTTAGCTGACAACAAAATTTATGTTGAAGTTGATGGTGATAATGGAGTTACATTAAAAGAATGTATTAGAATCAGTAGAGAAATTGAGCATAATTTAGATAGAGAAGAGGAAGATTTCTCTTTAGAGGTAACCTCTCCTGATGTTGCAAATCCTTTGAAAGTTAAAAGACAGTATGTAAAAAACATCAATCGAATTCTTGATTTGAAATTAAAAGATAATAAAACTGTACAAGGATTGCTTAAGAGTGTTGTAGATGATGAAATAGAGTTAGAATGGAAAACACGAGAGCCAAAACAACTTGGAAAAGGAAAAATAACAGTAGTTAAAAATGAAGTAATACAGTTTGAAGATATTTTAGAAGCAAAAGTGAAAATAACATTTTAATTTAGAGGATGCATGGAAAATTTAGCATTAATTGATTCGTTTTCAGAATTTAAAGGAGATAAAAATATAGATAGAGTAACGCTAATGGCAATACTTGAAGAGGTTTTTAGAGCCGCCTTAAAAAGAAAATTCGGGTCAGATGACAACTTTGATATCATTATTAATCCTGATAAAGGAGATATGGAGATTTGGAGAAACAGAATTGTTGTAGCTGATGGCATGTCAGAAGATGATAATGAGGAAATTGAACTTTCTGATGCTCGAAAAATTGAACCAGATTTTGAAATTGGAGAGGATGTATCTGAGGAAGTGAAATTAATAGATCTTGGGAGAAGAGCAATTTTAGCTTTACGTCAAAATCTAATTTCAAAAATATATGAACATGATAGTACAAACACGTTTAAACACTTTAAAGAGTTAGAAGGTGATATTTATAGTGCAGAAGTTCATCATATTCGTCATAATGCAATAATATTGTTAGATGATGATGGGAATGAAATTGTATTGCCAAAAAGCGAGCAAATTCGTTCAGATTATTTTAGAAAAGGAGATTCAGTTAGAGGAATTATTAAAACGGTTGAGCTAAGAGGTAATAAACCAGTAATAATATTATCAAGAACAGCACCCGAATTTTTAGTTAAATTATTTGAACAAGAAATTCCTGAAGTTTTTGATGGTTTAATTACCATTGAAAAAGTTGCAAGAATACCAGGTGAAAAAGCAAAAGTAGCTGTAGATTCGTACGATGATAGAATTGACCCTGTAGGAGCTTGTGTTGGTATGAAAGGATCTCGTATTCACGGAATTGTACGTGAATTAGGAAACGAAAATATAGATGTGCTTAATTATACTAAAAATACTCAACTTTTTATAGCAAGGGCATTAAGTCCTGCAAAAGTAGTGTCCATGGTAATTCATGAAGAAGAAGGAAGGGAAGATGGTAAAAAAGGACGTGTAGATGTATTCTTATTACCTGAAGAAGTATCAAAAGCTATTGGAAAAAATGGAGTGAATATTCGTTTGGCATCGCAATTAACGGGTTATGAATTAGATGTTCAAAGAGAAGGTGTACAAGCAGAGGATGATGTTGAATTAACTGAATTTTCTGATGTAATTGAATCTTGGGTAATTCAAGAATTCAATAAAATTGGTCTGGATACAGCAAGAAGTGTATTAGAAAAAGACGTAAACGAACTTTTAAAAAGAACTGATTTAGAGGAAGAAACTATTTTAGAAGTTCAAAAAATATTAAGAGAAGAGTTTGAGGATTAATATCTAAAAATTCAACAATAATGGGCTTAAAATTAATTATATGGCTGACGACAAAACATTGAGACTAAACAAAGTATTACGAGAATTAAACATTTCGTTGGATAGAGCTGTTGAGCATTTGGCTCATAGTGGTTTTGAAATAGAAGCAAGACCAACAACCAAAATATCTAATGAAGAATACGAAATACTATTGGATGGTTTTCAAACTGATAAAAGTAAAAAGGTAGCTTCAAAAGAGGTAAGTGAAGAAAAGAGAAAAGAGAAAGAAGCAATTAAAATTGCTCTTGATGAAAAACTCGAGCAAAAACGCCTTGAAGATGAAGCAAAAAGAGTTGTCGTTAAAGCCAAAGCTGAAAGGTTAGAAGTTAAAACTGTTGGTAAAATAGATATAGAGCCCAAAAAAGAAGAAATTATTAAGCAAAAGAAGGAAGAAGTAAAAACGGTTGAAGTTGAGGAAAAACAACAAGTAGTGGTTGATAAACCAAAACAGGTTGATAAAGTTAAAGTTGAAGAACCAAAAGTTGAAAATGATAAGCCAAAGGTAAAAGTAATTGAAGAAGTTAAAGCTGAAATTCCTGAAAACGTAGAAGTTCCAAGTGAAAAAACAGTTAAGAAACCTAAGGTTGAGGTTAAAGAAATTTCAAAAGAAGTTCCTACAGAAAACTTAAAAAAGGTTGCTAAAGAGCCTATTAAAGGCATTATTAGTGATGTGGTTAAAAATGAGGAAAATGAAGATAAAGAAGTACAATCAATACCTCAAACCATTGAAACTCAATATAAAAAGTTAACTGGACCTAAAATTACGGGTAAAACAATTGATTTAAAACAGTTTGAAAGACCTAAAAAGAAAAAACCTGAAGCTGTTGTTAAAAAGGAAGCAGAAGCTGACGCAAATAAAAAGAAAAGAAGAAGAATAGTTAAAAAAGCACAACCGCTTAATCCACGTAAACCAAGTACACCTGGGCAAAACAGACCGCCTAGAGGTCCTATAAGACCTGCAGCTGGAGCAAGAAAACAATTGGTAAAAGTTGAACCAACTGAAGCTGATGTACAAAAACAGGTTAGAGAAACTTTAGAAAAACTACAAGGAAAATCTAAAAAAGGAAAAGGGGCAAAATATAGAAGAGATAAAAGAGAACAACATAAAGAACAATCTGATATAAATCAAGAATTACAAGCATTTGAAAGTAAAGTACTAAAAGTAACTGAGTTTGTTACTGTTAGTGAAATTGCTACAATGATGAATATCCCTGTTACAAATATTATTTCAACATGTATGTCTTTGGGAATGATGGTAACTATGAATCAACGTTTAGACGCTGAAACCATAGTGATAGTAGCTGAAGAATTTGATTATACGGTTGATTTTGTAGGTGCTGAAGTAGAAGAGTCTATTGAAGGTCATAAAGATACAGCTGAAGAATTAGAGACTAGAGCTCCAATTATAACTGTTATGGGACACGTAGATCATGGTAAAACTTCATTACTTGATTACATTCGCGAAGAAAACGTAATTGCTGGTGAATCAGGAGGTATTACACAGCATATTGGAGCTTACGGAGTTAAATTAAAAAATGGGCAAAAAATAGCATTTTTAGATACACCAGGTCACGAAGCCTTTACAGCAATGCGTGCTCGTGGAGCTCAAGTAACAGATTTAGTTATTATTGTAATTGCAGCAGATGATGATATAATGCCTCAAACAAAAGAAGCAATTAGCCATGCACAAGCAGCTAACGTGCCTTTTGTATTTGCAATTAATAAAATTGATAAACCAAATGCTAACCCAGATAAAATTAAGGAACAACTTTCAGCTATGAATTTATTAGTTGAAGATTGGGGTGGTAAAATACAATCACATAATATTTCTGCCAAAACAGGAGAAGGTGTAGAAGATTTACTTGAAAAAGTATTACTGGAAGCGGAAATGTTAGATTTAAAAGCAAATCCGAATAAAAACGCTGTAGGTACAGTAGTTGAAGCTTTATTAGATAAAGGTCGTGGATATGTATCAACAATTTTAGTACAGGAGGGAACATTAAAAATTGGTAATTATTTGTTAGCTGGAAAACACAGTGGAAAAGTAAGAGCTATGTTTGATGAGCGTGGGAACAATTTAAAACAAGCAGGCCCTTCAACACCAGTATCAATACTTGGTTTAGATGGTGCGCCACAAGCTGGAGATAAATTTCATATTTTTGAAGATGAAAAAGAAGCAAAACAAATTGCAACCAAACGTGCACAATTACAACGTGAGCAATCTGTAAGAACACAACGTCATATTACTTTAGATGAAATAGGGCGTAGAATTGCTCTGGGTGAATTTAAAGAATTAAACATTATTTTAAAAGGAGATGTTGATGGTTCTGTAGAAGCATTAACAGATTCATTCCAAAAACTCTCTACAGCCGAAATTCAAGTGAATATTATTCATAAAGGTGTTGGTGCAATTACTGAGTCTGATGTGTTGTTAGCTTCTGCATCTGATGCAATTATTATTGGATTTAACGTTAGACCATCTGGAAGTGCTAGATTATTGGCTGATAATGAAGAAATTGATGTAAGAACATATTCTATTATTTATGACGCAATAAACGATTTACGTGATGCAATGGAAGGTATGTTATCTGCTGAAATTAAAGAGGAGGTATTAGGAAATGTTGAAATTAGAGAAGTTTATAAAATTTCTAAAATTGGTAACATTGCAGGTTGTATGGTTGTAAGTGGTAAAATACTAAGATCTTCTAAAATAAGAATTATTAGAGACAGTGTAGTTATTCATTCAGGTGAATTAACAGCTCTTAAACGTTTTAAAGATGACGCTAAGGAAGTAACAAAAGGGTTTGATTGTGGTATTCAAATTAAAAACTTTAATGACTGTCTCTTATACACATCT
>SDWL01000144.1 GCA_004195315.1 Lutibacter sp. | reverse complement strand
AGATGTGTATAAGAGACAGGGATTCAAATGCCAATTTGCCCCAACTGTAAAGTTGTTTAAAACTCCTCCATTAACTGATTTATCTGAATAATCTGTAGAAGAATATCTAGCAACCAATTCTATGGCTCCAATTCCATTGCCTTGAGGATTAAAATTAGATTTTGGAGAAACTCGTTTAAAATATCCAATTTTGTTAGAATAATTTTTATGCTCTCCAGTTAAAAAATAACTTGCTTCTAAATAATAACCCGAAAAGCTATAATTTTCAAAAGATTGTTGTCTGTTTACTTTAGATTTTATGTATTCTGATTGAAGTGAAAATGAATTATGCACATAAGCAATTTCAGCTCCAAGTAATTGAATGTTATTTACTTGTGTAATAGTTTCAGTATCAATATAACGAGGTAATAAATTAGCTTCAGGCTTCGATTTAAGTTGGTATTCATTTTGGTTAGGGTTTCTTTGGCTGAATGCTAGTCCTATATGTAATACTTTTGTTAAATCATCATTTATAATTGGCAACGCGGTAACTCTACCAGTAAAATTGTAATTATTTGAAACTTCCTTACCAAATTTATCAGTATCTTTAAAAGCACCAAAAGCCCAAGTGGCTTTTTTTCCAAAAGCAGTGTTTGACAACATAAATCCGTTATTTCTACCCAGAGTCATATCAACATTTGAAGCACGTTCAATAAAAGTCATGTCCTTGCTACTATTTAAATTATCTAAACCAAAAGGTTCTTTAAAATGACCAAGTGTAAGTTTTCCTACTACTGGTATTTTATTTATTGAAATAAAAGCATCTTTTAAAGTAGTAGTTCCGCCACTAAATTCTAATTGTAATTTATAACTAACAAAATTATAAATAGTTCCAGAGTTGTAAAAACGAATCCTCCTAAATTCTGAACCATTAATAGATTCTCCAAATTTATTTTCGGTTGCATTATCTTGTGAAAAGAAAGACCATTGATGTTGAATTCTACCTCCAAATTTCATTTTAAAATTACCATCTTCGCTTTCAAGATGATAGCCTTTGTCCCAATAAGATTTAAAACTCTGGTTGCTTTGTGCTTGAATAATAATAATATTTGCAATAATAAGTATTCCTGAAAGTATTAGTTTTTTCATTTAAAAGGACTTATTGATTAATAAATTTTTTAGCGGGGCTAAATTATAAATATAAATATTTTTACGATGTTATTTTATGTTATTAAATTGTTACTAATTTTCATTTACTTTTAGTCTGGCCGTTGCTGTAATTGATTCATTAGAAAAATTATTTTCTAAAAATTTAAGATATCCAACAATGGCTATCATACCAGCATTGTCTGTAGTATATTCAAATTTTGGAATATAGGTTGTCCAGCCCAATGTTGTTTCAAAAGATTTTAAAATTTTCCGTATTTCAGAATTAGCGCTAACACCACCAGCAATTGCAATATGATTAATGCCAGTTTGTTTTACAGCTTTTTTTACTTTATCAAATAATATTTCTACAATTGTAAATTGAATAGATGCACAAATATCATTTAAATTTTCTTCAATAAAATTAGGGTTTTCTTTTACTTGTTTCTGAATAAAATATAAAATCGCAGTTTTTAAACCGCTGAAACTAAAGTTTAAACCATCAACTTTAGGTTTTGTAAATTTAAAAGATTTTGGGTTACCAAGTTTGGCATATTTATCAACTAAAGGTCCACCAGGATATGGTAAGCCAATAATTTTAGCTGATTTATCGTAAGCTTCACCAACTGCATCATCTAATGTTTCGCCCAACACTTCCATTGTAAAATAATTAATAATTTTTACAATTTGTGTATGTCCACCACTTATGGTTAAACATAAAAAAGGAAAGGGTGGTTTTTGTTGATTTTCATCATCAATAAAATGAGCTAAAACGTGCCCTTGCATATGGTTAACAGCAATTAAAGGAATGTTTAAAGCTAGTGAAAGTGACTTAGCAAAAGAGGTTCCAACCAATAAAGAACCCATTAATCCAGGTCCGCGTGTAAAAGCTATGGCATTTAAGTCTTTTTTGTCGATATTTGCTTGCTGAATTGCTTGTTGAATTACAGGAACTATATTTTGTTGATGCGCACGAGATGCTAATTCAGGAACAACACCGCCATATTTGGCATGAATTTCTTGATTTGCTACAACATTTGAGAGTATTTTACCGTTGCAAATAACAGAGGCACTTGTATCATCACAAGACGATTCAATGCCAAGAATATAAATTGATTTATTTTTAATCATTTAATAATAGAATAAGACAAATAAAGGCACGAATATTGCCGTAAAAATGCAAATTTAACGCATATCAAACGAATTAAAAAAATAGTTGTCAGAATTTTAATGATACTAATGCTTTTATTAGCCCTAGTAAGTGTCACATTGTCTTTACCTGCAGTTCAAACTAAGCTGGGTAAAAAAGCAACAAGCTATTTACAAGATGAGTTTGATGTTAATATAAATGTTGATAGAGTAGATTTATCTTTTTTAGGAAATGTACAGCTAAAAGATATTTTAATTATTAACCACCATGGAGATACTTTAATTTCTGTTCAAAATTTATCGACTTCGGTTTTTAGTTATCGCAATATGGTAAATAGTAAACTGGAATTTGGGCAAATTTCATTGAGTAATTTTATAGTTAATATTAATACTTACCAAGGTGAAATAGATGACGCTTTAACAATTTTTGTAGATAAATTTGATGATGGAATTGTTCGTGTTAAACCTTCAGGATTTTTATTAACAGCAACAAGTTTGAAATTAAATGATGGGTATGTTGAAGTGATAGATTTTAGTTTCCCTGAAAGAAATCCTTTATTTTTTGAAAATATAAATGGTGGAGCTAAAAACTTCAAAATTGAAGGTCCAAATGTTTTCGCAAATGTAGAAGGTCTAAGTTTTATTGAGAACCATTCAATTGAAGTGACAAATTTGACAAGTGATTTTACATATACAAAATCATTTATGAATTTTTTAAATACTAAATTGGAAACCGAGAATTCATCTATTTTAACTGATTTAAAATTTACTTATAAAAGAGAAGATTTTTCTGATTTCAATAATTTAGTAAATGTAGAAGCTGATATAATAGAAGCTGATGTATCTCTTATAGATTTAAAAAAGTTTTACAATGAATTAGGGGTTAATGATAAAATACATTTTACGACAAAAATTACTGGAAAATTAAACAATTTTGTGACTCATGATCTTAAATTAACAAGTGATGAGAATGCAATTATTAATGGAACTTTAAATTTTAAAAATTCTTTTAACCAAGAGAATGGATTTTCGTTGGATGGTAATTTAACAAATTTAACTTCTGATTATAGTCATTTAAAAAAAATGCTTCCAAATATATTAGGAAAAACATTACCATCTTCTTTTGAGAAATTTGGAAGGTTTACAATTAATGGTGCGGTTTATCTTACAGAAAATTTAATAAATGCTCAATTAACTTTAAATACAGATATAGGAACTTCAATATCAGATTTAGAATTAACAAATATTAATAATATTGATGAAGCATCCTATATTGGACATTTAAATATTATTGATTTTGATTTAGGTAAATTTACTAACAACCCTTTAATTGGGAAATTTTCTATTGAGGGTGATGTAGACGGTGAGGGGTTTACATTAGAAAAAATGAACACTTCTATAAAAGGACTTATTTCTAAATACCAATATAATAATTATAATTTTACGGATATTAATTTAAACGGAGTTGTAAAAAGTAAACACTTTAATGGTGAAGTAGAGGTGAACGATGATAATTTGAAATTGAATTTTAATGGTTTGGCAGATTTTTCATCAGATATTTTTACATTTAATTTTAAAACAGTTATTGATTATTGCGATTTAAATGCGATCAATGTTTTTAAACGAGATAGCATATCTAATGTGAAAGGTGATATTGAAATTAAAGTAAAAGGAAATTCATTAGATGATTTAGTTGGTACTATTGACTTTAAAAACTTGTTATATAACAATCAAAAAGGAGGTTATTTCTTTAAAGATTTTAATGTTACATCTTCGTTTTTAGATAGTATAAGAAATATCACAGTTAATTCTTCGGAAATAATTGATGGAAATGTAAAAGGTATTTTTAAGTTTAAGGAATTAGGTAAATTAACACAAAACTCAATTGGTAGCATTTATTCAAATTATAAACCTTATAAAGTATCATCCGGACAATATTTAGATTTTAGATTTAAAATTCATAATAAAATTGTGGAGGTTTTTTATCCGAAAATTACCCTTTCAGCAAATTCTTCAATTAAAGGAACTATAAACTCTGATGATAATTTGTTTAAGTTAACAATAAAATCACCAAAAGTTGAAGCTTATAAAAATATAATAGATGACTTAAATTTGCAAATTGACAATCAAAACCCATTATTTAACACACAACTTTCTATAAATAAAATAAGTACCAATAATTATGATATTTCAGATATTCACTTGGTAAATATTACTCTAAACGACACATTATATTTTAGAACTGAATTTAGAGGGGGAGTTGCAAAAACTGAAGATTATAATTTGTCTTTTTATCATACTTTTAATGAAGAAAATCAATCTGTTTTTGGAGTTCAAAAATCCAATATTAATTTTAAAAATAACGACTGGATAATTAATCCAGCTAATAATTTTGAAAATAAAGTGGTTTTAGATAGTAAAACAAAAATATATACTATTAGCCCTTTTTTAATAACTTCAGGTAAAGAAAAAATAGAATTTTATGGAGTTATTAACGATACTATTTCAAAAGATATTCGCTTTAATTTTAATGAAGTGAAACTTTCAAGTATTACACCCGAAATTGACAGTTTAAAATTAAAAGGAGTCATAAATGGAACGCTGAATTATAATCAATTACAAAAACAGGTTAGACCTTCAGCAAATCTTTTAATATCAGATTTTAATATTAATAATTCATACCAAGGTAATTTAAAAGTAGCTGTAGAAGGAAAAAACTCGTTACAAAATTATGCGCTTAATATATCTCTAGAAAGAGATAAGAGTATAAATTTATTAGCTGTTGGAGACATAGATTTTACACCCAAAAACCCAATAATAGACGTAAATATAGATTTTGAAGAATTTAAATTAGATGCTTTTAGCCCATTGGGTGAAGATGTATTTACTAATATTAGAGGTTTTGTTTATGGAAATGCACATTTAGCAGGTTTGTTAGCTAACCCAACTATGGAAGGCGATTTATTTTTAGATCAAGCAGGAATGTATTTTCCTTATATAAATGTTGATTATGATTTTGAAGGAACAAGCGTTATTGCTTTAAAAGATCAAATATTTATATTTGAAGATGTAGCAATAAAAGATAAAACATATAGCACAAAGGGAAAATTAACAGGAACATTAAGTCATTCATATTTTGACAATTGGAAACTTGGTTTAAATTTAAATACTGCTAATTTATTAGTATTAAATACTGTTGAAGAAGAGAATTCAGTGTATTTCGGTTCAGGGTTTATTGAAGGAAATGCAACTATTAACGGTTTAACTGATAAATTAGTAATTGATGTAATTGGAAAAACAAAAAAAGGTACTCATTTTGTAATTCCAATAAGCGATGTAAAAACTGTGGAAACTTCAGAATCTGTCTCTTATACACATCT
>SDWL01000143.1 GCA_004195315.1 Lutibacter sp. | reverse complement strand
AGATGTGTATAAGAGACAGTCCTAATAAAGGTATCAACTCCAAATGAAAAGTTTTCAGCTATATTGGTCTCTTCTATCTCAAACAAATAATTGTAATTACCACTAACAGGTTCTGACATTGCTACACAAATTTCTACAACCAGTATGTTTTTTTTAAATAAAATTTAAGTCAATTTAATCAGGAAAAACTTTATAAACATCCTCTTTTTTAACAAATCTAGTTAAATATACTACGTTATTTTGAAAATACAAACCCAATCTATACTCACCTATTTTAACTCTATAGGTCATAGAATAATACCCTTTTATTTTATTTAGATTTTCTATATTTTGTAAATTTTTCGCATTCTTTATATCAATAATAACCTGCTTAAGCTCTGCCTTTAATTTTTCATCTTTAAATTTCCCAATGTCTTCTTTAAAGATTTTTAAGAATACGACTTTCATTTATTATCAAGTATATACAATATTTCATTCAATCCAACAACATCTTCTTTATCTGACTGTTGCATTAAGAACAAAAGTCCAGCATCTTGTTTTTCTTCTTCAGTCATATTTTCAAATTTTTCTTGCTCCTTATATGCAACAAAAAAAACGACAGCCTTTTCCATTAACGACTTTACACTCATATCTTCAAAAGCAGAAAGTATTTTTAATTTTGTTAATGTCGCTTCGTCTATATCGATGTTTTTTCTCATAAGTTTCTAAATTTAGTCAAATATACAAAATATACATATAATACCTTAGGTAAAAGTAAATACATCTCCCTTATTTTCATCTATACATTTAATAACAATAGCTTCCTAAAAGTTTGAAAAAAATAAGCTGAGACATTAAAATATATTAGAATTGTACACCAAATCTCATCTTCTTATTGTAAAATAAAATATTCAAATCAAGAAACTCATTTTAAACAAGCTTCGCTAGAAAATATTCCTTTTGAATCAAATACTTTTGATCACATAATATGTAACGCTGTTTTACATTTTGCTGAAAATTTAAGCCATTATTTAGAAATGTTTGAAGAATTAATGAGAATATTAAAACCTCGTGGAAGTTTATTCATTAGAATTGCTTCAAATTTTGGAATTGAAAATCAAGTTATATTTCTAGAAAACGGTATTTACAAATTACCTGACGGTTCATCTAGATTTTTATTAACGGCTGACATTTTACAAGATATTAATAATTTAGAGAGTGTATTAATGGTAGAAGATATAAAAACAACCATTGTTGAAAATAAAAGAAGTATGACAACATTGGTAATACAAAAGGTAGAGTAATTTAAATGCTATTTAACATAATGTAAATTATAATACAAATTATGACATATTCATTTCTATAGTTGTTTAGCCATTTGTAAGTTATAATTGCATATTATGTTAAATATCCCAGAAGCCTTTTATTTCTATACGATATTCTGTACTTGGGTTTAGAAAATTTCAAATACGCGATTCTCTGTAATTGGTTTTCTAACTAAATTTGTACTATAATTTGTCATTATGCTAAATTGCCGCTAGCAATCACTTTATTGTTTTGTAAAACCAAATTGCTATCACAATTTATTTTACACACAATATACAGCCGCTTGCCAACGCCAAAAAAAGCAATCCTTTTGGTTTCATAATTATGTTCTGAATAAAATTGAGTATTCTCGTTCTAAAAGTTTTCAGGATGTTTTAGTTATGTTGGCGCAACAGTTTAAAATTTTCGGAAATAAAAATTTCTAAACACTTGCTTAAATTTGGTTCCAAACAAGCTTTCTTTATTATGCTTATCTTTTTTCCTTGATGAAAAAAGAAACAAAAAAATCAAGGCTGCACAAAACTTTGGAAACAATTACGGCTTATTCGCTATATTTTAGACGGCACAAATTAAAATGCTTAAAAAAAAGGCATTTATTGAAATTTGATTTTTGTTGTTGATTATTTATTTAGAGTCACTAAATTGTAAACGATATTATCGGGACCTTGAAAAGACTGTCGCGTAAAAAGGGCATCTTTTTCTACGCCTCTAATAAGTTGAACTTCCTTATCTGTTAGTACTTTGATTGCTTTAGAAAGATTTGCTACTTCAAAGCCAATTACTGGATAATCAATACCATTTTGATTATCGACTATTTCAGTTAATTTTAAATAAGTTCCGTCTTCTACCTTAAAAAGAGCCTTGTTTTTTGAAGTACTAACTTCATTTAAAAGTAATTTGTTTTTATAGTAATTCGTGCTTTTTTGTAAGTCGGAAACATATATTTCAATCAACTTAATTCCTTTTATTTTAAGGTCTCCTGTAGGAGTGATGTTTGGTGTATTCTCTGATGGTGTTATTGTTTGAACAGAATCATCACCTGTTGATATTTGAACAAAGTTATTATCTGGGTCTTTAGTAAATTCCCAAAAAGCAATGCCTTGAACACCTCCAGCCATTTCATCAATAAATACCGTTCCTCTTTCTTTGGCTTTAATCTTTGTTTCTTTTAGATTATTAGTTCCAAAACCAAACAAAGGGCTTTTTTCTGCTCCTTCCATTTTGTATTTGTAAACATCAAAAGTTTGTTTACTTGGTAAATGAAATACTGCTGCAAAATCTAAGTTTTGATGTAAATGTAATCCCAAAGTTTCGCCAAAAAATTGAATTGTTTTTTCTACATCTTTACCAGCATACACGCACACCCAATCTATGCCAAATAAATCCGTTTTTACAACGCTTGCTTCTTTAGTGTTCTCTTTACAGGATGTAAATATAAACAGTATTATTATTGGAATTATTTTTAGTGTAATTTTCATTAGTTTATTTTTATTGAGATAACAAAAGTATTAAGAATTGTATATTGTTTTGTACCCATAAATAATGTGAAAACGGTAGTTATTATGGTTTAGCATTTGCTAATTATGCCTTAAAAACAGCTCTTTGTTGGCAGAAGTTATTGTTTCAAATTTCCTTTTAAGTCAAATGCTATCTCAATATTATCTTTAATTAGATAATCTTTAAGGTCTTTGAAGAATTTACCAGAGTTATATGTAATTCCCCATTCAGTTCTATCAATATTAATTGGCTCACTTACAATAGATAATATCTCATTATTTTCATTAATTATAACCGGAATTTCAATGCTTTTTGTAATATCTTTTAAAGTTAAATTCCCTTTAACAGACATTTTATTGTCTTTTGCTGTTATACCAGTTATTTCAAATACACCTTTTGAAAATTTTGGAACATTAAAAAAGTCAGGGTCTTTTAAGTGGTTTACTAATTCATCGTTATCTTTTTTGTCTTTAACATCCGAAACTGTGATTGAATTCATATCTATCGTAAAATTACCAACTTTTACTTGTCCATTTTCAATTCCTACTTTACCTTCTGATAATTTGATTGTTCCATTGTGACCACCTGCTGGTGAAAATGCTTTCCATTTAATAGTGCTGTTTTTTATGTCAATATTATAAATGGAATTTGAAGATGATATTTTAGTGGTTTCATCAACGGATTCTCCATTCGTTTTATTCTTAACATCTTTGCAAGAAAAGAAGATTGATAAAGAAATTAATACAATTAAGTAACCTTTAAATTTGTTCATTTTTGTCCAATTTTGATTTATTTATGTAGTTTTTTAATTACTTCCGCAAAAGTATTCAAAATCATATATTGTTTTACACCTATAATCAATGTAAAAATGGTAATTATTATGGTATTTGATTAATTATCGGCTATTTTTCCAATAATTTTTTATTGGTAAAGTATATTAAAGTGAATGATACTAACAAAGTAAGTCCTTCTGCAATGGGAAGTGCAATCCACACACCATCTAAACCCCAATGTTTTGAGAAAATAGTTACACCA
Source organism: Lutibacter sp. (assembly GCA_004195315.1). GTDB lineage: Bacteria > Bacteroidota > Bacteroidia > Flavobacteriales > Flavobacteriaceae > Lutibacter. Next base: position 1,824 of record SDWL01000143.1, on the reverse strand, counting down.
ATTATAACAAAGATTATACCACGTAATACTGCAATAATGATAGATTTTTTTGCTTGCTCTAAAGAAGTAAAATAACTCGTTGTTAATATATTTAAACCATTCGCTAAGAATACAAAAGAATAAATAGACAAACCGTTTACTGCAATTTCTAATACGTTAGAGTTATCAGCATCAAAAAATAACTGAATAACAGAATTGCCCCAAAGTTGAAGAATGGTAAAAATTATCAAACCAATAATAATATTGGTTTTTAATGCAAATTTGAAAATTGCTTTTACTCGCTTGTAATTTTTAGCACCATAATTATAACTCAATACAGGAATTAAACCGTCAGAAATTCCTAAAAATAGTAAAACACCTGCAAAATTAACATAATTGATTGCTGTAAAAGCAGCAACACCATCATTGCCAGCTAGTTTTACAACCGTTAAATTGATGATTAATATTGATATTGCTGTAGCCAATTCTGAAACACCTTCAGAGGAACCATTATATATAATTTTTCGTAGTAAATTCCATTTGAATTTTCCTTTAAAAAAAGAAAGTTTTTGCTTAGGATTTGCCGTAATAGTGCCAGAAATTAGAAGACCAATAGTAAAGGCGATTCCTGTTGCGGTACTTGCACCTACAATTCCCCATTTTAAAATAATAACAAAATAGGCACTTAAAATAATATTTAGTACTACAGCTGTTGACATTGCAATCATAGAAAATCCAGGTCTACCAGTTGCTTTTAACATTGCATCCGAATAAAAACATAATGAGATAGGAACAATAAAAGGTGTCAACCCCTTTAAATAGGCTACCGAAAATGGAAGCAATATATTATTAGCTCCTAATAATACAGCAAAATCTTTAGCATAAAAGAAAATAATGACTGTTATAGCAGTAGAAAGAATGAACAATGCCCAAAAGCCCGTATTAATTGCATTCTGTGATTTCTGAATATTATTTTCTCCAATCCCAATACTAACAATAGTTAGACTACCAACACCTATAATAAGTGAGATAACCATTATTATACTAAAAAAAGGTAAAATTATATTTACACCTCCAAGAGCGTTGGCACCAATATAGTTTCCTACAATTATACCATCTATAATATTTTGAAACCCAAAGAAAAGAAGCGTTATAGCACTTGGGATAGCATATTTAAGGAAAAGTTTACCTATGGGAGATTTTTCGAGAGATTCTTGGTTTTGCACGTTTCTTGTTATGATATTATTTTAAGGCAAAACTACAAGAAGAAGAATATTATATTATTGTCAAAAATACTGATTTAATGGTAAATATTAAGGTTTTAATTTAAACGCTCTAGGGGTTAATTGAGTGTGTTTTTTAAAATACTTTACAAAATTTGAGGTATCAGTAAACCCTAAATCTTCCGCTACATTATCTATAGTATCGTTTGAGTTATGCAATAATGATTTTGCCTCTAAAATGATATATTCATCAATTATATATTTGGCTGTTTTTCCTGTAGCCTTTTTTATACACTCTGCTAAATAAATAGGACTGATGTGAATTTCGTTAGCATAATAACTTATGGATTGTTTCTTTTTGGTTGTTGATTTTACAACATTTTCAAAACGATAAGCAATCTCTTCTGAACGATTTTGAACGATACTTTTTAGCTGTTTCCCTTCAAGTATTCTTTTTATATCAAAAAGGAAAATAGTTAAATACGAACGGATTATCTCATTATTATCTTCATTAAGTAATTGAAATTCACGATGTATTTTTTCTAAGGAATAGCTTAAAATTGCACTCTGTTCTTTGTCTAAAAAACAAAATGGGGAACTATGTATACTCTTATACACATCT
>SDWL01000009.1 GCA_004195315.1 Lutibacter sp. | reverse complement strand
AGATGTGTATAAGAGACAGCTTATATATAACTTGGGTAGAGCTTACTTTCACTGTGCGAAACAGAGGTATCTATACTTCAACCGAAACTTGGTTACTAAATAGAGCTTAAGGATTTTTCAGAATTGTATTCTGCTGGATTATAACTATCTATATTAATAATTATTCTAAATTAATAAATAGCATAAGTTTTAACCATATTTTAGTTAAGTTAGTGTTTTGTAAAAATGTCATTACAAATAAAATCAATAAATAATTTAAAATATTTTTATTCCAAAAATGTAAGCGGGTAAAATATTATTAAAATTAAATAAAGAGTAAGAACAATTCCTCACTATAGTAATTATATGGTTGCCTTGTGCAAGATTAATTAAATACTACTAGTGTTCTAACTAAGAATAATATATGAAAATTAAAGCTAAATTACACATTGCTTTTATAACTACAGTTTTTTTAATTGCTGTAAGCCTTATGAGTATTACCTATTTCTCTATGGTGACTCATTTTGAACAACAAGAAGGAAATAGGCTTGCAGATAATGTAAGACAATCTGCAAAAGCAATTGATAATTTCATGTTTACAAGGGTGAAAGACTTAAATGCACTAAGTAATAATCCATTATTCGGCATAAGTTCTAGTGAAATTATTTCCAATTATTTATCAAGAGTTGTAATACAATATCCTTTTTATGAAAACATCTTGTTTGTTAATAAAAAAGGAAACGTTATTTCTTCATCAGACCGACAATTTCTAGGAGTAAATATTTTAAATATCGAGGATGATATAGTAGAGGAATTTCACAAAACAATAAATGGAGGTAATGAAGATGTATTTATTTCTGACCTAGCAAAAATTTCACAAAAAGAGATAGAAAATGAAGCTCCTTTAGATATTGAATTGTTAAGTGATGTAATTGATTTAAATGGAAATGTAATTGGCGTGTTAATTGGTTTCGTGAATATTGAATATTTAAGAGAAATGGTATTTGACATAGATGAGCGTACTATTGGAAATGAATATGCCTACTTGGTTAATGATCCCGGTGATATTATTATCACAGCAAATCCAGAAACTGAAATTTTACAACCACACCCTGATTTATTGATAAATGATTTACAACAAAAATTAGAAGGCGATGAAAATGGGTTTCTTATTTATGTAAATTCAAATGGCATAAAAGTTATTTCAGGTTATGCAGACCTGTCAGAATATGGAACCGAAAAGGTTGGCGATTGGTCTTTACTTTCCACAGCACCTTACGATGAAATAATGAGTCCTATTTATCAAATGCTATACAATTCTTTTATTGCCTGTACTTTTATTAGTGTTGTAATATTTGTGATAATAATATTTTTCTCACGCACTTTAACGGATCCATTAACTGAACTTCAACTGGCGGTATCAAATTTCCGTATGAACAAAAAACCAATTAAATTAAATATTGGTAAAAACGATGAAGTAGGAAGTCTTTGTGAATCCTTTAATTCTATGACGGAAAATCTTCATAAATCATTTGAGGAACGAAAACAAGTAGAAAATGTACTAAAAGAAGCAAACGTTACCAAAGACAAGTTTTTTTCTATAATAGCACATGATTTGAAAAGTCCGTTTAACGCTATGCTTGGTTTTTCGAAAATATTAGATGAAAATTTCGACCAACTCGAAGTAGAAAAAAAGAAACGATTCATTGGGTTTATTAGTAAAGGACTGCAACACACTTTTGAATTGCTTGAAAATTTGCTTGATTGGTCCAGCTCACAAACGGGAATGATTAAATTTAATCCAGAAAATTCAAATTTATATTTAATTTCTGAAAATACAATTGAACTATTAAATCAGTCAGCTAAAAATAAATTTATAAAATTGATTAATCAAATACCTGAAAATATTTACGTTAATGTTGATAAAGATATGATTTCAACAATTATGCGAAATTTAATATCAAATGCTGTAAAATTCACTCCACAGAATGGTGAGATTATGATTAAAGCACAATTAGCAACTTATGAAAATAATAAATATGTTGAAATAAAAGTAATTGACAATGGGGTAGGGATTCCTGAAGATATAAAATCAAAATTATTCAATATTGGTGAAAATCCTTCAACAGATGGAACTGAAAATGAAACAGGAACCGGTCTTGGATTAATTCTATGTAAAGAATTTGTAGAAAAACACGGTGGAAAAATTTGGGTTGAAAGTGAAATAGGAGAAGGAAGTGAATTTATTTTTAATTTACCCTGTATTGTATAATTATAGTAGGGTTAATTCTAAATCTGTTTAGTTATTTTGGGTATAACAATTTAAAATTAAATAAAAACAAGATACAGATTTGCGCTCAATAATTTTTTAGCCCAACCATCCCTCTCTGTCCAAACTTCTGTATTGAATCGCTTCTGAAATATGAACTGAAGAAATTTCTTCAGTTCCTTCTAAATCTGAAATAGTTCTTGAAACTTTTAAAATTCTGTCATAGGCTCTGGCTGATAAGTTTAAACGTTCCATAGCTGTTTTTAAAAGTATTTTACTTTCTTCATTTAATTTACAAAATTCGCGAATGTGTTTGACAGTCATTTGTGCATTGTAATGTGTGTTTTCTATCCCTATAAACCGTTCAGATTGTTTTTCTCTGGCTTTTGTAACACGCTCTCTAATTAATTTACTTTGTTCTGCAAGACGTTCTTCTGAAAGTTTTTCAAATGGAACTGGATTTACTTCAATGTGAATGTCAATTCTATCTAAAAGTGGCCCAGAAATTTTACTTAAATAACGTTGCATTTCAGCAGGTGATGAGGTAACTGGAGCATCTGGATCATTGAAATAACCACTTGGACTTGGATTCATACTTGCTACTAACATAAAACTACTTGGATAGGTAACTGTAAACCGTGCTCTTGAAATTGTGACTTCACGATCTTCTAAAGGTTGACGCATAACTTCCAAAACACTTCTTTTAAATTCGGGTAATTCGTCTAAAAATAAAACACCATTATGAGATAATGATATTTCTCCGGGCTGTGGATACTGGCCTCCGCCTACCAAAGCAACATCGGAAATTGTATGATGTGGAGCACGAAATGGTCGTTGTCCCATTAAACCTGTGTCTTTAACTTTTCCAACTACTGAATGTATTTTTGTAGTTTCTAATGCTTCTTGTAAAGTCATTGGAGGTAAAATAGAAGGCAATCGTTTGCTTAACATTGTTTTTCCACTTCCTGGAGGTCCAATTAGAATTATGTTATGTCCTCCTGCGGCAGCAATCTCCATAGAGCGTTTAACAGATTCTTGACCCTTAACATCTGCAAAATCAAATTCGGGATTTTCTAATTCTTTATTGAATTCTGCTTGTGTATCAATAATGGTTCGTTCTAATTCGATTTTTTCATCAAAAAAATTGATTACCTCTAAAATATTTTCAACACCAAACACTTCTAAATCACTAACTATTGCAGCTTCTTTTGCGTTTTTTTTTGGTAAAATAAATCCTTTAAATCCTTCTTCTTTTGCTTTAATTGCAATTGGTAAAGCACCTTTTATAGGTTGTAAACTTCCATCTAATGAAAGTTCTCCCATTATTAAATACTCCCCAATTTTATCTGATTTAATTTGATTTGAAGCAGCTAATATACCAACGGCTAAAGTAAGATCATAAGCAGAGCCTTCTTTGCGCATATCAGCGGGAGCCATGTTAATGGTAATTTTTTTCCCAGGAAGTTTGTAGTTGTTGTTATTGAGGGCGGCAGAAATTCGATAACTACTTTCTTTTATGGCATTATCAGGTAAACCTACCAGATGGTACCCAATTCCTTTATCAATATTTACCTCCACAGTAATTGTAGTGGCTTCAACACCAAAAACGGCGCTGCCAAAAATTTTCACTAGCATATTTTTTAATTTTCATAAAAATAGACAAAAAATCGATGCAATAAATTAATGAGATGTCTTTTGTTTAAAATGGAAGCAAAATGATCAATATTAATAGATAATGTAAAAATTAAAAACAATCATAGTAAGATTCTGAAAATAATGTTAAAATAAATTTGGAAAATTAAAATAAATAATTACATTTACTGACTGAGTGATTAGTCAATAATAATAATGAATACAGGAAACTTAAAAAAAGACAAGAAAAACGCCAAGCAACAAATTTTAAATGTTGCCTTAGAAATGTTTGCATCCCAAGGGTATCATAAAACCTCAACAGGCGCAATTTGCAAAGAAGCCGGTATATCTACAGGTTTGTTATTTTATCATTTCTCTTCAAAGGAGATTTTGCTAAATGCCATTGTAAAAATGATACTTTCAAAAATTGATAGGATTTTAAATTATCAAGAAAATGATGATCCAAAAAAAGTATTGTCAAACATTATTGATGTATTCTTTAATTCTTTACAAAATGACAGAAAATATTGGGATTTGTATATGTCTTTATTATACCAACCTGATACTAAAGATCAAATTGGAAAAGGGGTTTTAGAACATTCAATAAAGTATCGGAGAACTATTTTTCATTTGATGAAATCTATGGGGTCAGCCAATCCAAAAGGAGATTCATTTGAGTTTGAAGTATTTCGTGTAGGTGTTTTTGCTTCGTATTTAGCCAATCATAGCGAAGAATTGTTAAAGAAAGCTAAAGAAAAAATGAGATTAAAGTATTTAGAATGAATTATTAATTAACCAAACTATATATTATGAATCAAAAATTTTTAACGTTCCTGTTTATTTTTTTTATTTCAGGAGTGATTTTCGCCCAAGGCGGAATTAAAGGAACCATTGTGGATGAGTCTGGAGTGGCAATATCACAAGCCGAAGTTTTTATTAAAAGTATAAAGCAAGGAACAGTCACCAATACTAGAGGTGAGTTTGAACTTAATAATATAAATAACGGAACTTACACAGTGTCAGTTATTTATATAGGTTATTTAACCGTTGAAAAAAGTTTTACTATCAGTAATAGTATTCTAAATTTAGGGTTAATTACCTTAAATAGTAGTTATCAGGTATTTGAAGAAGTAGTTGTTTCAGGATCTCGAAAAATGGAAAAAATAACACAAGCACCAGTTACTATCAATGTGATTAGCGCAAGACAATTAGACAATTTTGTAGGTGATCCAAGTGAATTAATTGCTCAACAAAAAGGGATTGATTTTATTAAAACCGGCGCTTTTGTGAGCGGATTTAATATACGTGGATTTAATTCGGCATTTAATCCAAAAATGTTGCAATTAGATGACAATCGCTTTTCAACACTTATCGCAACAGGTTTGCCGTTCGGCCCCTTAAGTTCCATCATAAAAGAAGATATTGAAAGGGTTGAAATTGTTTTAGGGCCATCATCTGCATTATACGGACCAAATGCACACAACGGATTGGTTAACACCATTACAAAATCTCCTTGGAAATATGAAGGAACGGAAATCGCTTTAGGAGCAGGTTCTTATGATGCGTTCAATGCTCGTTTTAGACATGCAAAAAAACTGAATGATAAATGGGCTTATAAAGTAACTGGAGGTTATGCGGAAGGAACCGACGTAAATTGGACCGACTCAGTGTATGTGGCTGGAATAGCGAAACCTGAATTGGAATTAGACCGTAAATCCAAATTTTTAAAAGCTGAAACATCAGTTTACTATAAACCAACAACAGACAGTGAAATAAAAGCTATTTATGGAACAAGTAAAAGTAGCTATTTGGCTGTTACAAATGTAGGAAGAAATCAAATTAAAGATTGGGGAATTCAATTTTTACAAGGAACATATACTTCAAAACGTCTTTTTGCACAACTTTATAAAACTTGGAGTTCAACAGATGATACTTATGCAATTACAACGCGAACCGAAAATTACTGGGGTTTAATTGGAGCTGGAAATACTCATGAGGAAGCTTTAGTTGGATCGTATGGAGGTAACAATCCGCCAATTTTTGTTGATAAATCAGATCGTTTAAATACTGAAATTCAATACAATAACAACATTGGTGGTTTAGATTATATAGTTGGAGCACAATATCAAAAAGATAAAGCAGATAGTAGAGATACTTATTTGATAGATGCTACTGGTCCAATTGAATTAGAACAAAAAGGATTCTATGGACAATTAGAATATAAAATTGGAGAATCTGGTGTAAAGTTAATTGCAGCGGCTCGTGGGGATGATCATGATTTATATGGATTTAATTTTATCCCTAAGGCAGGAATTACCTATACTATGGATAAAGGTACTTGGAGATTTACTTACGGAAAAGGAATCGCCTCACCAACAATTTTAAACCTAAGCGGTGATTTGTTTGGAGGAATTATTTTAGGTAATGGTGAAGGATTTACTTTGTCTGATGGTTCAAAAATTAAACCAGTTGAAGTTGAGACAATTCAAACCTTAGAATTAGGTTACAAGGGTTATTTATCAGAAGGTAAATTATATTTGGATGCAAATGCATACTATAATATGTCTGAAAATTTCTTAAGCCCGCTTACTAATATTGTACCAACGGGATTGGCTGGAGGATCTGTGGTAACACATCGTGGAGATCAACCTATTGAAGAATTAACGGTTGGTTTGGCACCAGGATTATATGATGCTGGTGGATTTATTTTAACCTATTTGAACTTTGGAAAAGTCGATACGTATGGATTTGATCTTGGTTTAACCTATTACTTTAATGAGTATTACAATATGACGCTTAACTATTCATTTTTTGATTATAATATGGATAAAAATGACCTGGCTAATGATGGGGATAAAAATGGCGTTGTTAATGTGTTGGATTTACCTATAAACACTCCAAAGAATAAAATTAGTTCTGCTTTCAACTTTTCCCGTGATAAATTCTATGGATCAATACTATCTCGTTATATTCAAAAATATGATTTCTTTTCAGGAAGAAATGTTGCTGCAAAGACAAATACCGACTTAATGATTGGAGGAGACCCTGTTGTAGAAGGACAACGAGTGGGGAAAAAATTTAATTACGGTCAATTAGGTGGTTTCTTTTTAAATGTAAATTTTGGATATAAAATTAGCGACCACTTATCTTTAGGCGCTTATGTAAATAATATTTTAGATACCAATAATTATGAGTTTGTGGCTTCACCACCAAGTGAAAGAGCTTATGGTGTTGAGTTAAAAATAAAATTCTAGTAATCATTTTGTATAGTTAATTAAGAACATCGGTAAAAAAATTCCGATGTTCTTTACTAAATTTTTTACGTTAATTTCATGACACATCATTTTCTAATAGCCAATGAGATTGAACTGCATTATTTGGAGAAAAACAATAAACTAAAGCCAATTGTAATTTTGTTGCACGGTTTAAGCGCAAATGCAAATTCGTTCGAAAGTTATATGAAGCTTTTGGATAATTGTAGGGTAATATCAGTTGATTTACGCGGAAGGGGTTTAAGTGAAAAACCTGAAGTAGATTATACTATGAAAGACCATGCTTTGGATATTATTGACATGATGGATGTATTAAAAATTGATAAAGTAATATTGGCAGGTCATTCTTTTGGTGGATTATTGAGTGTTTATTTGGCAGTGCATTTTCCTGAATGTATATCAAAAATAATTTTAATTGATGTGGCAGCAAAAATGCATCCAGATGTTAGAGAACTGGTGGCGCCATCAGTTATGAGTAGACTAAAAAAAACTTGGAGCACCTATGATGAATACATTACAAATATGAAAAAAGCACCTTTTTTACAAGGGAAATGGTTGCCAGAAATGGAATCCTTTTATAAAGCTGATTGCAAAGAAACTGAAAACGGCATTGAGTCAAGATCAAGTTTCGAGCATATTCAACAAGCGGTTGAGGCTGTTTTAAATCCTGATATTCATTGGGAAGAACTAATCACTCAAATAAAACAGCCTTCAATTGTTATAAATGGGACAGAAACTTTTGTGAATAATCAGGTGTTGGTGTCAAAACAATTTGCGATGGAAACAGTTAATATGATGAAAGACTGCAAATATGTTGGAGTGGAAGGAAACCATATAACCATGTTATTTGGTAAAGGTGCGAAACAAACTGTTTCGGCAATTACAAAATTTATAAACTAAAAAACAATGACGTTAGCTTGGGTACTTTTTACAATATATTTACTGGGAACTTCCTATTTAGGTTGGGTTGGATATAAAAAAACAGATGGTTTTAGTAGTTTTGCCATAGGAAAAGGTGATATGTCACCAATTGTTGTGGGGATTACTTTAGCGGCAAGCACTGCTTCAGCCGCAACTTTTATTATAAATCCAGGGTTTATTTATGTTGATGGATTATCGGCCTGGATTAATATGTTTTTAGGTACTTACTCAGGATTTATGATTATGCTTATTATTTTATCGTTTAAGTTTAGGTCATTGGGCGAAAAAATGAAAGCTTTGACTATTCCAGACTGGATTGGCAAGCGTTATCAATCTAAAGGGTTTTCGTTGTATTTTGCCTTTATTAATTTATTGTCTTTTGCATTTGTGGTGTTATTGGTTGGCGGAATTTCTATTGTGATGCAAAAACTGCTTGTGGTAGACAATACAACAGCTCTCTTAATTACATTGATATTTGTTACTGGTTATGTTTTTTTGGGTGGAACTTATGCACATGTATATACTAATGTTTTTCAAGGTGCTTTAATGATTATTGTTTCTTGTGCCATATTATGGACAGGAATTGAATTAATTATGGAAACTAATAATCCTGGGTTTTGGGAACAAATTTCACTAAAAGACCCAAACTTACTAAAGCTTATCAATCCCGAAGGAATATTGTTTAACGATTTCTTCTCAACCTATGTTGCTGGATTTTTTATTGGTGTCGCTTTGGTTTGTCAGCCTCATATTTTAACAAAAGCATTGTATGTAAAAACAAATAAAGATGTCAGAAATTATATCATTGTAGTTGGAATTGTGCTATTGTTATTCTTATTGCTAGTTTCTGCAGGATTCTTTGCACAAGTTGTGGTGGATCCATCACAACTTATAGATCCTTCAACCGGTGAGTTTAGGCAAGATTTGGTAATGACTGTTTATTTAATGAATGTTTTTCCAGATTGGACCTTTACAGTGGTAAGCATAATATTGTTAGCCGCCGCTATGTCTACCCTAGATGGTTTACTTGTGAGTATTTCCACAATTACCGCCAATGATTTGGTCATCAATTTAATTGACAAATTCAGTAAAAAGAAAATAGATCAAGAACAAAAAATGAAATTAGCCTTTAGGGTAAGTCATGTAGTGCTTGTAGTAATCGCAATTTTAGTTTTTGCCATCAACTTGAATCCTCCTAAATTACTTGGAATTTTTGGTCAGGTTGGTGTTTATGGATTGGTTTTGGCAGCATTAGCTCCTTTGTTGGTTGGTGTTTTGTTGAAAAATTCTCCTATAAAACTAGTGTGGACAGCCTCAATTCTAGCTGTAACTACCCACTTTGTTTTATTCTTTTTTGGAAATGAATTATTTCCAAACTCAGGGTTTACTTTCGCAAATCCCTCTGTAACTGCTGTATTAGCAATTTTTATAGTTGTTTTTCCTACCTTAGTTATTGCTTATATACTTAATAAAAAAATATTAAAAAATGAATAAAAACGTTCATATTATTGGTGCATATAACACCAAATTTGGCAACCTAAAAGAAGAAACAATCTATAGTTTGTACCAAGAAGCTGCCAAAGGAGCTATTAAAGATGCTGGTATTGATATAACAGAGATAGATGCTGTATTTGTTGGTAATTATAGTGGAGGAAGCTTTAACAATCAGGAACATATAGCGCCTTATGGTGTAAATATTTTACCAGAACTTCGCTTTAAGCCAATGTACAGAACTGAAAATGCATGTGCTTCGGGCACTTCTGCCATTCATTTGGCTGAAATGGCTATTAAATCAGGTAAAGCAAAAAAAGTTTTGGTAATTGGAGTAGAAAAAATGAATTCTTTAGATACCAATAACACCGCATTAACACTAGCCAAAGCATCCTACTGGGATAAAGAAGGAGCTGTTGGATATACTTTTCCTGGATTATTTGCGGAATATGCTAAAGGATGGATGAGCCATTATGGATATTCATTGGAAAAATTACAAGAACATTTGGCAGAAATAGCCTCAAAAGCATATCACTTCGGAAGCCAGAACCCTTTAGCCCATTTGCAAAAACAGCGTAGTAAAGAAGAACTATTAAATTTACCTGAAGAAAAAAATCCAATGATTGCTTATCCATTGCGTTTGCATGATTGTTCGTTGATTTCAGACGGAGCAGCAGCTGTAATTTTATCAGATGAAAAGAAGCAGAATTCTGTGGAAATAGTTGCGACGAGTGCAGCAAGTGATTATTTAAATATAGTGGACAGTAAAAGAGATAATTATTTTCTTGACGGAGCTGCTGAAGCAACAAAAAGGGCTTTTCAACAAGCTAAAATGACTATTGATGATATACAAATTGCTGAGGTTCATGATTGTTTTACCATTACTGAATTATTAATTTATAGCGCTATTGGTTTGACAAAAAAAGGAAGCGAATTTGAAGCCTTGCTAAATAAAGATGTTTATTTAGGCGGAAGATGTGTTGTAAATCCCTCAGGTGGATTAAAAGCAAAAGGACATCCTGTTGGCGCAACCGGTGTTTCAATGCATGCACTTTTGTACAAACAACTCACAGATCATGCCATTGGCGTGCAAGTGAATAATGCTAATGCAGCTTTGGTGTTAAATATTGGTGGCTCAGGAGCAACTAATATGGTTTCAATTTTAAAACGCAGTTAATAAAACTACAAAACACAAATATGAGAAATGCAAAAATAATAGGTTCGGGAATGTATGTGCCTAAAAATGTAATTCCTAACAGTTATTTCAATGAATTTTTGGGGGAAGACGTAGACACTTGGTTACGAGAAAATGTACAAATTTATGAAAGACGTTGGTGTACTGATGATGAATCTACGGCCGATTTATGTGTAAATGCAGCCAAAGAAATATTGAAAAATGCCAATGTAAAGGTCGAAGATTTAGATTTAATAATTATTTCGACGGACACACCGGAATACATTTCTCCTTCTACAGCATCTGTAGTGCAAGACCGATTGGGAGCAGTAAATGCGGGAACTTTTGATTTAAATTCTGCTTGTTCAGGGTTTGTGACTGCTTTGGATGTAGCTGCCAAATATATTCAGGCCGATAAAAATTATAAATATATTTTAGTGTTAGGAGCTTATGCAATGTCGAAACACTTGAATAAAACTGATAAAAAAACGGTTACCTTATTTGCTGATGGTGCTTCAGGTGTCATATTAAAATCCGATGAAAGTGGTTCCGGAATGTTGGCATCACAATTAAAAACGAAAGGAGAATACAGTAGTTGGATGGGAATTTACGGAGGAGGAACTTTCAGTCCAATAACAGAAGCAATCCTAAAAAATGGCGATCATCAATTAAAATTCGTTAAAAAATTTCCAAAGGAACTGAATTCTATTATTTGGAGCAACATGATAATAGATTTGTGTAAGCGCATAGAATTGACACCACACGATATTGACCATTATTTTATTACGCAAATAAATATAAATACCATCAAAGAAACATTGGATATTTTAGGTGTTGGAATGGATAAAACAACCACTATTATGCATAATTATGGCTATACCGGATCGGCTTGTATTCCAATGGCTTACCATGAAGCCATTCAAAAGAATAAAATAAAAGAAGGAGATACCGTATTATTTATAGGCTCTGGGGGTGGATTGGCTTTTGCGGGTACAATATTTAAATTATAAATTAATGATGGAAGTTTGGCAACAAGATTGGATGGCAAAGTGGGCGGTTTATTCACCTCATAAAATTGCTTTAAAGGAATATGAAACAGGAAATACGCTGAGCTATTTACAGTTGAATTCATTAGGTAATAAATTGTCATTTTACCTAACTGAAAAGTTGAATTTGGTAAAAGGTGACCGTATTGTTTTTGTAGCCGAAAATTGTTTGGAATACCTATTGTTTTTTGTGGCTGCTCAAAAAACAGGAGTTATTTTAGTTCCTTTAAATTATCGATTAACAACAGTTGAATTAAATCATTTAATAGAAATTTCAGACCCAAAATTTCTTATACATGATAATGTTTACAAAGAAAAGGTTTCTCAAACGGAGTTTTCTAAAAATAAATTGGGAAAAATTTTTGAGATTACTGCTTTTTCGGAAATCCTTGAAAAGCTTGAGAATAAAAAATACAAGTCGGATTTCCCCATAAATGTTGTTGATGAAAACCACCCAATTTTTATTTTATTTACATCAGGCACAACTGGGATACCAAAAGGCGCAATTTATACACATAAAATGTTGTTTTGGAATAGCATAAATACAGCAATTAGTTTGGTTATTAATTCAGAAACTAAAACTATAAATTGTATGCCGCCTTTTCACACTGGTGGATGGAATGTGTTGGTAACTCCTGTGTTACATCACGGAGGAAATTTGGTTATTATAAAATCTTTTTGTGCTAAAACAATTTTAAAGTTAATTGAGGAGGAACGTTTTACTTTGTTTATGGGGGTTCCTACGATGTTAAAAATGATGGTGGAAGAATCTTCATTTAAAAAAACTAATTTTTCGAGCTTGATGTATTGTATTGTTGGCGGTGAAGCCATGCCAATTCCATTAATTGAAATTTGGAAAACGCATGGTGTTTTAATTCGTCAAGGTTATGGTTTAACAGAAGTTGGTCCCAATATAACTTCCCTTCACCAAGATGATGCTATTCGAAAAAAAGGATCCATTGGCCGTCCAAATTTTTACGTACAAACAAAAATTGTTGACGAAAATGGAACTGAAGTCGGGAAAAATCAAAAGGGAGAATTGCTGTTAAAGGGGCCGATGGTTTCACCAGGATATTGGCAAAATAAAAAGGAATCTGACAAATCTTTAAAAAATGGATGGTTTTATACCGGTGATGTTGTTATCCGCGATGAAGATGATTATTTGTTTGTGGTGGACCGAATAAAAAATATGTTTATTTCTGGTGGTGAAAACGTTTATCCGGCTGAAATTGAACGTGTGCTTCAGGTGCATCCCGCTATATTTGATGTTGTAGTGATTGGTGTACTACATGAAAAATGGGGAGAAGTAGGGAAGGCCTTTGTTGTTACTCATGAAAAATTACTTACAGAAACAGAAATATTTGATTATTGTCATGAGAAATTGGCAAAATATAAAATACCAAAATATATTGAATTTCTTAAGGAAATTCCGAAAAATGATACAGGAAAAATAGATAGAAAATTATTAAAAAATAAATGATGAACATAAAAAACAAAGTTGCAGTAATTACAGGAGGAGCTAGTGGAATTGGAGCTGGAGTAGCCGTGGAATTAGCTAAATTAGGCGTTAAAATTGTTCTTGGCGACATGAATGAAGAAGGCTTAAATGCTAAAGTTGCAGAAATCAGAAAAAATGGAGGAGAAGCCATTGCTGTGAAAACAAACGTAAGCCAAGAAGCTGATGTTATTAAATTAATGGATACTGCGCTAGAAACCTATGGAGCCATAAATATTGTAGTCCCTTCCGCAGGAATATTTAGGGATGCATTTATGGTAAGCACAGATCGTGAAACAGGAAAAGTATTTAAAACAATGAGCACTTCTCAATTTATGGATGTGATTAATGTAAATTTATTGGGAACGTTTTTGACCATCCGAGAAGCTTCCAGCAGAATGATTGATAATAAATGCGAAGGTGTTCTTTTTACCATTTCTTCCATTAATAAAGAAGGACAATTAGGACAGTTAAATTATAGTTCAACAAAGGCTTCTGTGGCATTATGGCCAAAAATATTATCCAGTGAATTTCATGCCAAAAATATTAAAGGAATTCGTGTTGTAGGTATAGCTCCAGGTTATGTTGAAACACCGTTATTATTAGGAATGAAACCCGAAGTGTTAGAAAGTATTATTAAAGACGTAACTATTGGCAGGTTGGTTAAAATTGATGAAATCGTAAAAGCTTTAATTTTCGCTATTCAAAATGAAGCTGTTACTGGAACAACGCTTGAGATAACTGGAGGGGTTATTTCACAAGGACTGGTAAAATAATTTTTTTAGAATCTAGCATAACTTAAAGTGTCTAAAGCTTGAAGAGTTTTGAGTTAATTAAAAAATTAAAAATGAATTTGTAGTAAAAAGACAGCATAATTTATTAAAAAATTATTTTCCTGTCATCTATTAATTGGTAAAAGTTTAATGCTGGGGATTGATAATTTAACTTCTTTTAAAGTGTAATATAATGATTAAAAAAGTTCGAAACATACTTGGGTTATTTTTATTGCTGATGAGTTTTCAGCTCATTTCCCAAAATAATTTGGTTAAAATAACCGATTTTGGCATCAATAAAGGAAATTTGGAAATGTATGTTTATCCCTCAAAACCTATAAAAAAAAGTATTCCTTTAGTGGTGGTTTTGCACGGTTGTGCTCAAACAGCAAGTGAAATTGCAGACCAAAGCGGCTGGAATTCATTGGCAGATTCAAACAATTTTATGGTTTTGTATCCTCAACAAAAAGTGGAGAATAATTTAAACAAATGTTATAATTGGTATGAAAATACGGATATCTCAAAGAATGACGGCGAATCTGATACCATAAGAGAAATGATACAATATGCTATTCTAAATTTTGATATTGATCCGTCAAAAATTTTCATTACGGGAATTTCAGCTGGTGGCGCAATGACCAATATACTCTTAGCAAATTATCCTGATTTGTTTAAGTCAGGGGCTGTTTTATCTGGGATTCCATTTAAAGCGGCTAATGATTTAGCAACTGCATATGCTGCTATGCAAGGAAAAGTTGTAAAAACAAACGAGGAATGGGTGGCTTCCATAAATGAGAATAACCCTGATTATGGGGGGAAATACCCAAATGTAGTAATAGTTCATGGTATTGATGATCAGTTTGTGAATATCAGGAATGCCAGAATAATTGAAATGCAATGGAACGGAATTCATAAAATTGATACTGAGCCAACTATGGTTCCGGAATTTAATGGAAACAGTGATATTGTCAAAACTACCTACTTCAAAAATAATTGTCAGGTTATTGTAAAATACGAAATTAAAAATTTAGGTCATGCTATGGCAGTTGATCCTGGTTCAGAAAAACAGCAAGGAGGAAATGTGGCCAGATTTGCGGTGGATAAAAATTTTCATACCACTTATTGGGTGGCCAATTTTTTTGGGTTGATAAAAGATTAGTTTGTTTTTTGAAATTTTATGAATTGTTATATATTGAAAACGTGGCTCATTGAGTTATTTAAAACTTAACAAACATTTTTTTTGTTGAATCTCGTTCAACTAATTCAGTTCTAATAATTTCAGTTTTAATATCATCAAATTCAATTTTTTCTTCAATTTTATCAATTAACCTTTTTGCTGCAACTTCACCAGTTGTATGTGCAAAACGGTTAACACTAGTTAATGGCGGCGCAGTATATCTAGACAAAATACCGTTTGTAAATCCAACAATAGAAATATCTTCAGGGATTTTAATATTTCTTTTATTTAGAACCTGTGTTGTTATTGCTCCAGAAACTTCATCAATAGTAAAAATTCCATCAACTTTATTAGTATCTAGCATTTCATGAATTCGTTCAGTTAAACCAATTTCATTTTCTTGACGAATAATAATACTTTCATTAGGTTCAATACCATATTTAGTTAGTGCTTTTAAATATCCTTTTACCCTAAATTTATTTATTTTTAATCCTTCTGAAGTAGATATAAGAGCAATATTTTTACATTCAGATCGCATTAAAAAACGTGTAGCTTTATATGCACTTTTAATATTGTCTGTAACTACTTTGTCACAATTAATGTTTTTATGAACACGGTCATAAAGTACTATTGGTGTTCCATCTTCTAAAACACTATGAAAGTGATCAAAGTTTTTAATTTTTAAAGTTTCCCTAGAAAGACAAGCTATAAAACCATCAATGGTTCCATTAGAAAGCATTTCTATAGTGTCTACTTCTTTTTTGAAAGATTCATTAGTAATGCATGTAATAATATTGTACCCTCTTTCTGTGGTTACTTTTTCAATACCTCGTAAAACTCTGGCAAAATAATAAGTAAGAATATTAGGAATTAGAATCCCTATAGTTTTAGTTTTTTTATTTTGTAAACTTAAGGCTAAAGTATTGGGTTTGTACCTATGTAATTTAGCGTATTCTTGAATTCGTTTTTTAGTTTCATCACTAATTTCATAGCTGTCATTTAATGCTTTTGAAACTGTTGAAATAGAAACAGATAATGTTTTAGCAATTTGCTTTATGGTTATTCTTTTATTCATTTTTTGGTTGAATAGTTAATTTAGTTGAAACACGTAAAATTTCTTCTTTATTTATTTTCATTTTTCTGAATTCACCTTTGTTATACATTTCAGCCTGATCTTTATAATGTTTGCTAAAAGGATTTCCTGATTGTCCAGTTGGTAAAATACTGATGCTATTTTCTACATCAGAAAAATCAATAATTCTTCTGGTAGAAGGGCCTGCATTTACCTCGTATAATCCAG
Source organism: Lutibacter sp. (assembly GCA_004195315.1). Lineage (GTDB taxonomy): Bacteria > Bacteroidota > Bacteroidia > Flavobacteriales > Flavobacteriaceae > Lutibacter. Next base: position 4,698 of record SDWL01000009.1, on the reverse strand, counting down.
GTTTATTATACTCATAACCTCTGTTGTTAATTACTTCACTTGCCCCATTTATTGGAAAAGGCCCCACATTAAAATATTCTTTTAAAGCCGCAATAGCTCCTAATGGATGCTGATGCTCTAAGGTATGAACTTTTCCCCAATGCCAACTATTTATATCTTTCCCAAGTTGTTTTTCTAAAGAAGTAACAGTTTCAACCAAAGATTTTGATAATATATTTTTTTTAGTTTCAATTTTATCTAGTGTTGTAGCATTGTCCCACCAAATTGAAGTATCTTTTTTAATTTGATTTGCAATAACTCTTTTTGATAAATGTGTATTTAAAAATTGTTTGAATAGTTCTTCACCCAATTCATCTTCAAAAGTATTTTTTAAGTAAACGTAAACCAATTTATTATAAATAGTTGGCGCAACTGCTTCTACAGTATTAGATCCATCCCAAAGTTGAAGTATATCAATAGCTCTTTGTTCATTTTTATTGAATGAATTAAAATCAATGTTTGAAACAAATTCTTTAATAACATTTGGCGAAACAGCAGAAGTTACATCGGTAATCATTTCAGACATGGTTTCTTTGTTCCAATTATTTTTTGGTTCTAATAACTGAGTAATACGTTTAGCTCTATCTTCGGGTAAATAATAACCAGGATATAATATATTTGCAATAGTATCAGGTTGATTGTTTGCAGAATATACATAATTCCAAGATGGATTTTCAGCCATTGGATTCTGATCAAAATCTAAATACTCAACAGGGTCATCTTCTCCAGAAGCACCATCTAAAATAAATTTTGTATTTACATGAGGTTTGTGTTTGTATAATTTACCCGCTGCCCACCAAGCTACATTTCCTTTAGCGTCACCATACATAATGTTTAAACCTGGTGCGTTAATCATAGAAGCACCTTTTTTAACATCGTTCATCTCAGTTGCTCTTGAAATAGTGTAAAGTGCATCTAACATATCACTTTCAAATTGTGTAAATACCCATGACATTGCAATTGGATTTGTTTGTGAAATGGCATCAATTACATCGTTCATAATTGGTCCGTGGCGAGAGCTTCTAATAGTAAGAATAACATCTTTAGCATCTTTTACTTTGATGGTTTTATTTACAGTTTTATAATCTTCGTATCCATTAGGCGTTTTGTATTTATTCTTATCTGTAGGGTGGTTTTCTTCTTTGTAAAAATCAATATCATCATTTTCAAACATGGTTAAACCGTACGCATAATTTCTATTGTGACCTAATAAAGGAAAAGGAACACCTGCTAAATGATAGCCATACAATTCGTAATTTGGTGTTGAAATATGGGCTTCATACCAAACTGCCGGTTGTGAAAACTCAATATGTGGGTCGTTGGCAAATAATACATTTCCTGTGGTGGTTTTTTTAGGAGAAACCACCCAACTATTACTTCCAATAAAAGGAGGAGTAGGAACATTTCTCATAATATCATTTAAAGTAGAAACCATTTTTGAATAACTCTCAATTGCTGGATTCGCATTTTTTATAAGTACTGTATTTGGGTTAATATCTATACCTAGTTCTTTTAAATAAGTGTCGCCAAGCTTCTCTTTCAACACACTTAATAATGGATCTGTTTTTTGAGCCATTGCAAAGCTGAAAGACATATAACCCATAATATTATAAATATCATTTAATTGATAGTGCTCTTTTTCAATCCCAATTAAAGTAAACTCAATAGGCGTAGGTCCATTATCAATAAACTGATTTACACCATTTAAATAAGCAACTGCAAGTTTATAAACTTCACCATTTTTATCTAATTTTTCTATTGATTTTTTTGAAGCTTCTTCAATACCTAAACTCACAAAAAACTGATCACTTTTCACCATTATATCTCCAAATATTTCAGAAAACCTTCCTGGAGCAATTCTTCGTATGAGTTCCATTTGCCAAAGACGGTCTTGAGCATGAACATAACCTAATACAGTTACAGCATCTAATTCATTTTCAGCATAAATATGTGGCACGCCATAATCGTCAAAATAAACAGAAGTTTCATTTGAAATACCTGACACGGAAATGTTGCCTGAATATGTTGGTTTTATGCTGTTATAATAAACAGAACCACCTATTATTGCAAGAAGAATTAAAACTGCTATTAAGATTAAGATTTTCTTTAAAATACGCATTGAAAATAGTGATTTTAGATAGTTATTTCAAAGATAGTATTTTATATGGGATAACAAATAGTTGTAAAAGCATTCATTTAAAAATAAAAACAATACTTGAGCTATAAAATATAGGCTTAAAAAATTATTGAAGAGAAATAATAAACAGTTTGGAACAGTTAAGTTATTAGATTTTTAATATTGTTAATAGGTATATTTATATTGAATTTGAAAATCAAAAGTAAGAAATGAAGAATCAGGTTTAGTCAAAATGAGTAACACGATATTAACTGTTTTTTCAAATAATTAATAGCAATATTAATTTATTGAAAACAGGTAAATTTTTAAATTTCAGAAACTTTGATTGGAGGTGTAGGTTTAAAATTAAATTTTTTAGTTGCCTTTTTCACACCCTCAAGAAAATCTTTTCCAGGGTCTGTTTTTTTTGTTCTATAATTTGCATCTTTTTCGAGCCAAAGTTCATGGCCTACAAAATTAGTGTATTCATAATGACCAATCAAATAATCAATATTGTATTTTGAAGCAAGGTATTTTACCAATTTAATATTCGATTTTAATTGGGCTTTTGTTAGGGGTTTATCTTTTGTGCCTCCAACAATTTCTATCCCTATTGCACAATGGTTTAACCCAATAACATGTCTAGCCATAGTAGTTTCGGGCATTAATCTATAAATAGTTCCATCTTGATCAACTAGAAACTGGGACGAAACGTTTAGTTCACTCGCATTTTTAATATCAGGTCTATGACTTGAAATTTTAGATTGCTCAAATGCTTCAAAGGTTTTTTGTAAAGTAGGAATTGCAGTCCAATGCAAAACAATCATTTTAGGTTCAATTGTTGATGATTTTTTTTCAATCCCATACCTTTCTTGCATATACTGTAAAGTTAAGAACTCCCTTTCATCGTCAAAAATGATGGGTTTATCAACTATTTTTGTAGACACGGAACAAGATATAAATAAGAATGAACAGATAAGTATTATAAAGTTTTTCATGATTAAAATGGGAGATTTAAATTTAGAATACTAGTATTATAAGGGTGCCAATTTAATGAATAGTTTTAGAAATGAAGCTTGAAATAGGAGGATATTTAAAATAATTTAAAACCGTATGTTTATTTGTAAATAAAAAATACGGTTTAATCTTTTTTTTGTATTTTTATCAGTTGAATACAAATAGATGATTAACCAACCTCAAACCCTACCAAAATGAAATATCTTCATCTTTACAAAAAAATAACATTCTTAATTTTTATAGGTATTACAGCTTTAAGTTCTGCCCAAGAAAAATATAAGAATGCTGATTCTTTTTTTAATAAAATGCAATATATAGAAGCATCCAAGCTATATGAAAAAGCTATTGCCGAAGGTGATAAATCTGAAGAAATACTTCAAAAGGTTGGTGATGCCTATTATTTTAATACCAACATGGAGAGTGCAAATAAATGGTATGGTAAATTAATTACCGATTATAGAGAAATAGTTGATGCGGAATATATTTTCAGATATGCACATACTTTTCAAGGTATTGGAAAATATGGCACAGCAAAAAAATGGATGAAGGAATTTTCAGAAAAGCGAAAAATTTTAAATGTTTTGAATAGCACTCAAAAGAAAATTGAAATAAAAAATCTCTTGGGGCAAGAACAAGAATTTGAATTAAATAACCTTTCTATAAATACCGTTTTTTCAGATTTTGGTCCCATGTATTATGGTAATAAATTAATTTATGCATCTGCAATAGATTCATCCTATTATCAAACAAGTAAATATCATTGGAATCAACCACCTTTTTTAAACCTTTACATTGGTTCTATTAGTTCCGAAGGTAATGATGTAATAACGGACAAAGAATTTTCTAAAGTATTGAATTCTAAATTTCATGAAGCAACGTTGTCTTTTTCTTCTGATTTAAAAAAGGTATATTATACGAGAAACAATTATAATGAGAATTGGACTGCTAAAAATGGAAGTGTAAATAGATTGAAACTGTATAGTGCTACTGCAGTTGTTGGAAATGATGGTGAAATTGAATGGAAAAACAGTAAAGAATTGCCATTTAATAGCGAGGAATATTCTGTAGGTCATCCTGCATTAAGTAAAGATGGGACTAAGCTTTATTTTGTTTCAGATATGCCAGGAACTATTGGTGCTACAGATATTTTTGTTGTTGACGTTTTAGGAAATGATAAATACTCTCAGCCTAGAAATTTGGGAACAACAATTAATACTACAGGAAGAGAAATGTTTCCTTTTGTTACAGATAATATGCTGTATTTTTCATCTGATGGGCATTTAGGTATTGGTGGGTTAGATGTTTTTGAAAGTTACTTTAAGGATGTTTTCGAAACTCCCGAAAATTTAGGAACACCTCTTAATAGTGTATTAGATGATTTTGGTTATATTGTTAATGAACAAGCTAATAACGGGTTTGTATGTTCTAATAGAAATTCAGGAAAAGGAGATGATGACATCTACTTTTTTGATAGAACTCCACCGGGACCATGTGAACAGCTTATAAACTGTCTCTTATACACATCT
>SDWL01000142.1 GCA_004195315.1 Lutibacter sp. | reverse complement strand
AGATGTGTATAAGAGACAGATAGTAGCTCATTTCATTTTGCTAAAATACAAAGTTTTTGAATAGGAATAAGTTGAAAATATAAGCGCCTATTTTGTGATAAATTGATTTTATTTAAACTTAAGTACGAATTTTCTTGCTTGTATAATATGAGATTATAAGTAGTGTTAGAAAAATTGTTGGAAAGATATCAAATTCACCAATCATTACATGTGCGAAAAAAGCCAATACAAAATTGAAGAAAAACCCAGCATACGCCAATTCTTTTATAAATGTATTTTTATGATATAAATTTCTATTGAACCAATAATTTTAGCAATTGCTAATGGATAAATAATATAAGTTGGGTACCCATAATTCTTAAAATATAACACTAGTGTATCATAAAACACAAAATAGAATATACCTGTAAGTATTAGCGAGCTAAATAAAAGAATTGTTGAAATCCAATATATATTTTTTTGATTCAACATATATCTAATAATTAGCGAATTAACATTTAAAGGTTTAAACAAATCTAACCTTTAATTAGGATTTTAAAAAATACTTTTAAATTAATAAATCTAACTACTAATTCATTAAATTTGCAAATTCTAATAAAAATTATACAATGTATAGAACACATTCAAACGGAGAATTACGATTATCAAATGTAGGTCAAGAAGTTACTTTGGCCGGATGGGTGCAAAAAACGCGCGATAAAGGATTTATGTTATGGGTTGATTTACGTGATCGTTACGGTATAACACAACTTATTTTTGATGAAGATCGTACACCAATGGAAATGGTTGATAGAGCTAAAATGCTGGGGCGTGAATTTGTAATTCAGGTGAAAGGAGAAGTGATAGAGCGTGTTTCTAAAAATAGCAATATTCCAACTGGGGAAGTTGAAGTTTTAGTGAAAGAATTAACAATTTTAAACAAATCTTTAGTTCCACCATTTACTATTGAAGATGAAACCGATGGTGGTGATGAATTAAGAATGAAATATCGTTATTTAGATATTAGAAGAAATCCTGTAAGAGAGAATTTAATCTTTCGTCATAAAGTTGCTATTGAAGTTCGAAAATATTTATCGGACAAGGATTTTATTGAAATTGAAACACCTGTTTTAATAAAATCTACTCCCGAAGGAGCGCGTGATTTTGTGGTGCCAAGCAGAATGAATGAAGGTCAGTTTTATGCTTTACCACAATCTCCTCAAACATTTAAGCAATTGTTAATGATTGGTGGAATGGATAAATATTTTCAGATTGTAAAATGCTTTAGAGATGAAGATTTACGAGCAGACAGACAGCCAGAATTCACACAAATTGACTGTGAAATGGCATTTGTTGAACAAGAAGATATCTTAAACATCTTTGAAGGTTTAACACGCCATTTATTAAAAGAAATTAAGGGTGTTGAAGTTGCTGATTTTCCAAGAATGACATATGATGATGCGATGAAAAAATATGGAAATGACAAACCAGACATTCGTTTTGGGATGGAGTTTGGCGAATTAAATGAAGTTGCAAAACACAAAGAATTTGGAGTTTTTAACAATGCTGAATTAGTTGTTGGAATTGCTATTCCAGGTGGAAATTCTTACACAAGAAAAGAAATTGATAAATTAATTGAATGGATAAAACGCCCACAAGTTGGTGCTTTAGGAATGGTCTATTCTAGATGTAATGATGATGGTTCTTTTAAGTCATCGGTTGATAAATTTTACGACCAAGAAGATTTAGCCAAATGGGCTGAAATTACTGGTGCAAAACCGGGTGATTTAGTTTGTGTATTATCTGGTAATACGGATAAAGTTAGAACGCAATTAAGCGCTTTACGTATGGAAATGGCTGAACGTTTAGGTTTGCGTAAACCAAATGAATTTGCTCCATTATGGGTTGTTGATTTTCCATTATTAGAGTGGGATGAAGAAAGTGAACGTTACCATGCAATGCATCATCCGTTTACATCTCCTAAACCAGAAGATATGGCTCTTTTAGATACGGATCCAGGAAAAGTACGTGCTAATGCATATGATATGGTATTAAATGGAAATGAAATTGGTGGTGGTTCTATTCGTATTCACGATAAAGCAACACAAGCGTTAATGTTTGATCATTTAGGATTTACTCCTGAACAAGCAAAAGAACAATTCGGATTTTTAATGAATGCATTTGAATATGGAGCACCACCACATGGAGGTTTGGCTTTTGGATTAGATAGATTAGTTGCTATTTTAGGCGGACAAGAAACTATTCGTGATTTTATTGCATTCCCTAAAAATAATAGTGGTCGTGATGTAATGATTGATGCACCTTCTAAAATTGATGAAACTCAATTGAAAGAATTGAGTTTAAGATTAGATTTAAAATAATATTTTATTTAAAAATAAAAAGCCTCTCAAAAATTTGAGAGGCTTTTTATATGCTGATTTTCAAAGTATTTGTACCTTTGTTTAAAGTCATTCTAAATTAGATCAGTGAATAATTCAAAGATTTCAGATATTTTTAATTACAAATTTGATTGTTACAATCAAGTTAAATGCGCTTCTAAATGCAACACTAAAGAAAAGTGTTGTAAAAAACACAAGAAGAAAAAAGAAAAGCATTGCGAAAATTGTCCAAAACTAGTAGCTTAATACCAATATTTTGGTACTTTTGCGGTACTTTTCCATTTAACTAAAAAATGTCAACTCGTTCAAAACTTTTATTTCGAAAATTCCTTAAATGGAGGTACCAAAATATCTCTAATAAACAATTTACAAATATTGCCAGTGCAATTATTGGTTTATTGGCAGGACTTGGAGCCGTAGTCTTAAAAAACTTAACTCACTTCATTCAACAATTACTAGAAGGTAAATTTATTAAAGAAATTCATCAAGCTTTTTATTTTATTTTTCCAATTCTAGGTTTGTTAATAGTACTTCTTATTATACGATATTTAATAAGAAAAAAAGTAGGTCATGGAATTCCTTCAACTTTATATGCTATTTCAAAACAAAAAGGAATTATGCCAAGGCATCAAATGTGGGCCTCTTTAATTACTGCTCCATTAACTGTTGGTTTTGGCGGTTCTGTAGGGCTTGAAGGTCCAACTGTTGCAACTGGTGCAGCTTTAGGTTCTAATTTTGCACGATTTTTTCATTTAAATCAAACTACACGAACATTACTTATTGGTGCTGCAGCTGCAGGAGCGATGTCTTCAATTTTTAAAGCGCCTATTGCAGCTATTGTTTTTGCTGTAGAAATTTTTAGCTTAGAATTAACGTTTGCTTCAATGATACCATTGTTGTTAGCTTCAATTACAGCCATTTTAACATCTTATTTCTTTTTTGGAGATACTGTACTTCTCCATTTTCAAATATTAGATAAATTTGAGTTAAATGATGTTATCTTTTACATACTTTTAGGAGTTTTTTCAGCTTTAATTTCAATTTATTTTAGCAAAGTTTATTTTAAAATTGGAAATGTTTTTAAAAAGATTAGCAGTCCATACAAACGATTATTAATTGGTGGTTTTGGACTCGGGACCATTGTCTATTTTATCCCTCCTCTTTTTGGAGAAGGGTTTTCAACCATTAATAATGTTTTAAAAGGAAATATTACGGATGTTATAACTAATAATATATTTCATATAGCAACAGATAATATTTGGGTTATTATATCTCTTCTTATTGGTTTAATTTTGTTTAAAATTGTTGCAACATCTTTTACTTTTGGTGCTGGTGGTGTTGGCGGTGTATTTGCTCCAACGCTATTTACAGGTAGTATAACAGGTTATGTATTTGCAATGATTATAAATTATAGCAACTTATTTAGTCACCAATTATCATTAACAAACTTTGCAATGGTTGGTATGGCTGGTTTAATGGCTGGTATACTGCAAGCACCGCTAACAGCAATATTTTTAATTGCTGAAATAACCGGAGGATATGAACTTTTCGTACCGTTAATGATTGTTGCTTCTATTTCTTTTTTAATTACCAAAAAATATGTTCCTCACAATATTTATGCTGCGGAATTAGCTAAACGTGGTGAATTATTGACACACGATAAAGATAAAAATGTGTTAATGTTATTAGATCTTGATAAAATAATTGAAAGAAACTTTATTCCTCTTTATCCTGAAATGACATTAGGTGAGGTTGTAACTAATGCCGTTGTGAAATCACCTCGTAATCATTTTCCTGTAGTAAATGAAGAAAATGAATTTTTAGGGATACTAACCATCAATGATATTAGAAGCATTATGTTTGAGAAAGCGTTATATGAAACCGTGAAAGTTAGAAGCTTAATGCACGCAGGATCTGATATTATTTACTATGAAAAAGATTCTGCTGAAGAAATTTTGAATAAATTTAAGCGTTGTGGCGCTTGGAATTTAGTTGTATTGAAAGAGGGTAAATATTTCGGATTTATTTCTAAATCGAGATTACTAACTGCGTACAGAAGAAAATTAATTAATGTAACTGCTTAGTTTTTATTTATAAAATCGATCACTTTATCTGGAAAATCGGTAAAAACACCATCGATATTTGCTTCGTATAAAGCTATATTTAGTAATTCTTCAAAAGTATTAAAACCACCTAATTGATCTGCTCTAAAAGTATATGCGTGTACTTTCAAATTGTTTTTATGCGCATTGACTACTAAATCAGAAATTAACCATTTTCCATTTTTATCTTTTCCTGTAATAATTTGTTCAATCCAAGGTCCAATTCCATCGGCATATTCAGCAAATTCTTCTAATTTTAACTCTTCTTCTTCAAACTCTATTAGTTGAACTAAAAAAAGCTCACTTTTAAATTTATCTCTAATTCGTTTCAATTCCTTGGCATCAAAACATTGTAAAATACAATTGTCATTTTTAGTTTTGTATCCATATTTAGTTAAAACATCCAACACTATTTTTGAAATGTCTTTTCCTTCTTTTTGATGGAATTCGGGTTCTTTTATTTCAGGGTAAATTCCAATATTTTTACCTGTACTTTTATTTAATCCTTGAATCATTTCAATTTCTTCTTGGAAAGAATGAAGCCTAAAATTCGATTTAAATATCGGAAATCTTTTAGGGAAAATTGCTTCATTAGTTGCTAGATCAAATCTTTCTGAAACATTTAATTGTTTTAATTCATCAAAAGTAAAGTCAATAGCATAAAATTTTCCGTCATTTCTATTTCTATTCGGAAATATTACAGCAACATTGGTAACTGTTTCTAAATGAATATCATGTATCACAAATGGAACATTGTCTTTGCTTAATACAATATCTTGTTCAATAAAATCAACATTCATTGCATAAGCCATGGCTTTTGAGGGTAATGTATGTTCAGGTAAATAACCTGATGCACCACGATGGGCAATCACTACTTTTTCACTTTTAATTGGTACTTCTTTTATTTTAATTTTGTTGGTATTGCAACTCATAAAACATAAAACAAATAGTACTGCTAAAAATCTGGACATATTCTAAGTTTAAAAACGATTTAAATATATTACTTTTTGTAGTTTTACAGCTGTAATTACAATAATCTATTTATGAAATTTGTGTTAAGTACTATTTTGGTATTGGTGATTGGAATGTTGGTCTATGGTTTTTATATTAAATCTAATGGTGATACTAGTGGTGAAATTATTATTGGCATAGGTGTGTTAATAGTTGCTTTTGTTTTAATGCCGTTATTTATTTACTGTCTCTTATACACATCT
>SDWL01000008.1 GCA_004195315.1 Lutibacter sp. | reverse complement strand
AATTAAAATGGATCAATGCGCTATAATTACTAAATAAATTCTACTATTATGAAAAAAATTACACTCGTTATTGTATTGTTTTTTACGTTTATAAGTTATTCACAAGATGATTTATTAAATGAATTAAATTCAGATGTTAAAATAGATAGTTCTGTAACATCAGCATTTAAAGGTTTAAAGATTGTTAATTTAGAGTCTACGAAATTGGCTGCTAAAAAAGATTTTTATTTTGTAATAGCGCATCGTTTTGGCTCTGTAAAAGGTGGTTCAAAAGAGTTATTTGGTTTAGATCAATCTACTATACGTTTTAGTTTTATTTTTGGAGTTTCAGATTGGTTAAATTTAGGTATTTCAAGAAGCTCCTTTAATAAAACATATGATTTTACCGCAAAGTATAAATTGTTGCAACAAAAAGAGAATGGCTTGCCATTTACAGTAGTTGGATTTAATAGTTTAGCTATAAATTCTGCAATTGATAGTGATAATTTTACAAGTTTTGAATTTAAACATAGATTAACCTATTTAGCTGAATTATTAATTTCAAGAAAAATAAACGATAAAATTTCATTGCAAATTACACCAATTATATTTCATGAAAATTATGTTCAAAATACAAGTCAAGATAATACTCAATATGCCTTGGGTGGAGGTGGTAGATATAAAATAAGTAAGTTTGTTACTTTTAATATAGATTATGCTTATCATTTGAATAGAGTAAATAATAGTCCATTCAACAATCCTTTGTCAATAGGTTTTGATATTGAAACTGGTGGACATGTATTTCAAGTACACTTTACCAATTCACAACCAATGTATGACGCAGGATTTTTAACAAATACTTCTGGTGATTGGAGTAAAGGTGATTTCTTTTTTGGTTTTAACCTTTCAAGAGTTTTTTAAGTGTTAAAATACCCTCTTTAGATTGATAGCTATTTTAAAGTATTTATTGAACAATTTTGCAAAAAAAAACTTGCTTAACTTTAAAATAGAAGTTTTATAGTCTTTTTATTTTGTAAAATTTATTGTAAAATTAATTTTAATAAAATATTTAACTCTTGTAGCTTCTATAATATCAGGTGGTTACGATTGTTATTTCGAATAATTCTAAATAATTTTCTGAGTTTATTTACTGACATATATCATTATAACTCTTACTTTATTACTATAATTTTACCGTATTAAATTGAATAGTAGAATAATATGATTTGTGGAATATTAGCATATTAACTATTCGTCTTGCAAATTATTAAAAGTAAATATATAGTATAATGAAAGAAGAGAAATTAAAATTAATTTGTGATGCTAATGAGGCTGTTGCAATAATTGCTCACAAAACAAATGAAGTTTGTGCCATTTATCCAATTACTCCTGCGTCACCTATGGGTGAACATGTAGATGTCTATAGTGCAAACGGTCAAAAAAATATTTGGAATAATGTACCTAGAATTGTAGAGATGCAGAGTGAAGGTGGTGCTGCAGGTACTGTTCATGGTTCTTTACAAGGTGGTGCTCTTACAACCACATTCACAGCATCACAAGGATTGTTGTTAATGATACCAAATATGTATAAAATAGCAGGTGAATTATTACCATCTGTAATTCATGTTGCTGCAAGAACTGTTGCTACACATGCATTATCAATTTTTGGAGATCATTCAGATGTTATGGCAACTCGTGCAACTGGTTTTTCAATGTTATTTGCGGGTAATGTTCAAGAAGCACATGATTTTGCATTAATATCTCAAGTAGCTACACTAAAAAGTAGAGTACCATTTTTAAATATATTTGATGGATTTAGAACCTCACATGAGATTTCTAAGATTGATGCTATACCTGATTCGGTTATAAAATCTATGATGCCAGAAGACGAAGTGATGAAACATAGAAAGAATTCTCTAGATCCGGATAACCCAGTTATAAGAGGTACTGCTCAAAATCCAGATGTATTCTTTCAAGCACGTGAAGCAGCAAATAATTTCTACCAAAAAGTTCCTGAAATTGTGCAAAATACAATGGACGAATTTTATAAGCAAACAGGCAGAAAATATAGTTTGTTCCATTATGTTGGACACCCAGAGGCTGAGAAAGTAGTTATAATAATGGGGTCTGGTGAAGGTCCAGTTAATGAAACTATTGATACTTTAGTTGAACAAGGTGAAAAAGTAGGAGCATTATTTGTTCGTTTATATCGTCCGTTCTCAGTTCATGATTTTATTGATAAATTACCTAAAACAGCTAAGAAAATTGCTGTATTAGATAGAACAAAAGAACCTGGTAGTATTGGAGAACCTTTATATTTAGATGTAGTAACTGCATTTGTGGAAATGGGTGAATCTATGCCAACTATTGTTGGAGGTAGATATGGTCTTTCTTCAAAAGAATTTACACCAGGAATGGTAAAAGGTGTTTTTGATGAATTAGAAAATAACTCACCTAAAAATCACTTTACAGTTGGTATTAAAGATGATGTTACACATACAAGCTTAACTTACCCACCAATTTTCCAGACTAAAAAATCTACGAAGAACTGTATGTTCTATGGTTTAGGATCTGATGGTACAGTTGGAGCAAATAAAAATTCAATTAAAATTATTGGTGAAACTACTGATAATTATGTACAAGGATATTTTGTATATGATTCCAAAAAAGCAGGAGCTCAAACAGTATCACATTTACGTTTTGGACCAGATCCAATTTATTCTACCTATTTAATTAATAAAGCTGATTTTATTGCTTGTCATCAGCCTAGTTTTATTAATAAATATGATATTTTAAAAAATATTAAAGATGGTGGTGTCTTTTTATTAAACACGCCACACTCTAAATATAAAATTTGGGCAGAGTTACCAAGTGTAATACAACGTAAAATTATTGATAATAATGTTGAGTTTTATGTTGTTGATGCAACTAAAGTAGCTCATGAAGCTAATTTAGGAAAACGCACAAATACAATATTACAAACTTGTTTCTTTGCTATATCTGGCGTATTACCAAAAGATGAGGCAATTAAAAAAATTAAAGATGCTATTGTAAAATCGTATTCTCATAAAGGTGAAGGTATTGTTGAAATGAACTTTAATGCTGTTGATAAATCATTAGAAAACCTTCAAAAAGTTGAATACCCTCGTCATACAACAAATGAAAATGGTTTAATACCAATGATGACTGAAAATGCAGATGATTATGTAAAAGAAATTTTAGGAACTATATTAGCAGGTAATGGAGATTCTTTACCAGTAAGTGCATTCTCTGTTGATGGAACTTTCCCTACAGGAACAACACAATACGAAAAACGTGGTATTGCAGATCTTGTTCCAATTTGGGATGATGCAGATCTTTGTACACAATGTAATAAGTGTGTTGCAATTTGTCCTCACGCTGCAATTAGAGCTAAAGTAGTATCAAATGAATTATTAGTTGATGCACCTGATTCTTTAAAACGTGTACCTGCAAAAGGAAGACCATTTAATAGTGAAACTGAAAGTTACATATTACAAGTTTCGCCTTTAGATTGTACAGGTTGTGATTTATGTGTTCAGGTTTGTCCTGCAGAAAGTAAAGAAGTTGAAAATACTTTTGCAATTAATTTAGCTGATTTAAATAAAGTAGAAGAAGTTGAAAATGTAAATTGGGATTACTTCATTAATTTACCAGATTACGATAGGAAAGAATTAGTAATTTCAACAGTAAAAGGATCACAATTCTTAGAGCCTTTGTTTGAGTTCTCTGGTGCTTGTTCTGGTTGTGGTGAAACACCTTACATTAAGTTAATTACACAATTGTATGGAGATAGTATGTTAATTGCTAATGCAACTGGTTGTTCTTCAATTTATGGAGGTAACTTACCAACAACACCATATAAAACAAATAAAGATGGTAGAGGACCAGCTTGGGCTAACTCTTTATTTGAAGACAATGCTGAATTTGGTTTAGGTATGAAATTAGCATTATCTAAAAAACAAGAAATAGCATTTGAGTTATTAAATTCTTTAGAAAGTAAAATTGGTAGTACTTTAGTTAGTAGTTTAACGGATAATGTTGAAAATACTGAAGCTTTAAAAGAAGAGCAATTAAAGAACATAGAAGATCTTAACAAAATTTTAGATACTATTGACACATACGATGCTAAAAAACTAAGAAATCTTTCTGAATATTTACGTAAAAAAGACGTTTGGATATTTGGTGGTGATGGTTGGGCTTATGATATTGGATATGGTGGTTTAGATCATTTATTCTCTTCAGGTGAAAATATCAATGTTTTAGTAATGGACACTGAGGTTTATTCAAATACTGGTGGACAAGCATCTAAAGCTACTCCTATGGGCGCAAGTGCTAAATTTGCAATTAATGGGAAAACAACTTCTAAGAAAAGTTTAGCTTTACAAGCAGTTTCTTATGGAAATGTTTATGTTGCTCAAATTGCAATTGGAGCTAAAGATAATCAAACTTTAAAAGCAATTGAAGAAGCAGCGGCTTATCCAGGGCCTTCTTTAATAATTGCATATTCTCATTGTGGTGAACACGGTTATGATTTGAAAGACGGACCTAAACACCAAGAGAAAGCTGTTGAAACAGGTTACTGGCCATTATTTAGATTCAATCCTTTAGCAAATAAAGGGAAGAGATTTAAATTAGATTCAAAAGCGCCTTCAGCACCATTAAGTGAGTTTATGTATAGTGAAACTCGTTTTACAAGAGTTGTTAAGGAGAATGCTGAATTAGCTTCAGAATTACTAGATAAAGCTCAGGAACAAGTAGATGTTCAATGGGAAAGATTAGAACTTTATAAAAATTTATAAAACTAATTAATTTTATAAGCGCCAAGTGTAAAATCTTGGCGCTTTTTTTGTACATTTAAGTATCGTAACCAAGTAGTTTTACTATTAAATTACGTAATTTTTTTAAATGAATAAACTAGAAAAAATAAACAGATGAAATCAAGATCAGATGCTTTTTTAAAAGAAGCAGAAAAAAAACTTAAGATAGCAAAAGATGAAATGTTTAAACCAGCTGAAGATATTGTAAGTTATTCAGTTTGTAAAAATTCACAATTTGCTATTGAAAACTTTCTAAAAGGTTATTTAACAAAAAAGGAAGTTAATCTTCAACCTAATGAAACAATTTCTTCTTTATACGATAAGTGCATTACTATTGATGAAAATTTTAGAACTATAGATATGAATGCTATTGGATGTAAAAACCATGCAATTGATTCTCGTTATTGCTCTGAAATTAATTCAGTAAGCGGTTGTTTTGATACTGCGGATAATATTGATACTTATTTCAGGAAAAATAAAATAGTATAAAGTACCGTTGCTTTTAAGTTTGAGAAAGAAAAAACTTGCTGTACATTTGTATAAATTATTTTTGGAATGAATTTTATTTTATTTGATGGTACGGTTCGAAATTCACTACTACCTTTTACATATACTAAACCTGTTGCCGATATAAGAGTTGGAATACTTACTATTCGTGAAAAATGGGAAAAACAACTTGGTTTTACCACAAGTACCGTTACAGAAGAGTATTTAGAAGAAAAATACCCAATGATTGAAGTGGAGCAAAATATCCTAATAAATGCTTCATTTTTACCAACAAAGGCTTTAATAGAAAAAGTAAAAAATCTAAAAGAAAATCAAGCTATTTTTAAAAATGAGGAAGTAATTGCATTTTTCACAAATGAAAATCAAGAAGAAGTTAATTTGGATACTTATGAACATGAAGAATTCAATTTTGATCTTTTACAAATCAAAAATACGTGTGATATATTTTCATTAAATGATCAAGCAATTAGTGATGATTTTGAATTAATTACCAAAGGAAGAAAATCTCAACCAATCCCTGAAGGAGTTAGATGCTTAGGTGTAGAAAATATATTTATTGAAGAAGGAGCAGAAATTTTATTTTCGGTTTTAAATGCGAGTTCAGGTCCAATTTATATTGGGAAAAATACACTTATTATGGAGGGAAGTTTAATTCGTGGACCTTTTGCTATGGGTGAACATTCAGTAGTTAAAATGGGATCAAAAGTATACGGAGCCACAACTTTGGGACCTAAATGTAAAATAGGAGGAGAAGTTAATAACGTTGTTTTATTTGGTAATTCAAGTAAAGGTCATGAAGGTTATTTAGGAAATTCTGTAATAGGCGAGTGGTGTAATATTGGAGCAGATACAAATAATTCAAATTTAAAAAACAACTATGGGGAAGTTAGATTGTGGAATTACGAAAGTGAAAAGTTTGATAAAACTGGATTGCAATTTTGTGGTTTAATGATGGGAGATCATTCTAAAAGTGCTATAAATACAATGTTTAATACAGGAACGGTAATAGGTATTAGCACAAATATTTATGGAAGTAATTTTCCTCGAAATTTTATTCCTTCTTTTAGTTGGGGTGGAGCAGCTGGTTTTACTACCTACCAAATTAACAAAGCGAATGAAACAGCAAATTTAGTAATGAAACGTAAAAACGAACTGTTTGATGAAAAAGAACAACGTATTTTAGAACACGTTTTTGAAATCACAAAAAAATATAGAAATTTTTAATTAAAAAACCCCATTGAATTCAATGGATTTTACTCTTTATAAAGTAGTGTAGTGTTAGCTTTTCTTTTTAATTGAACCAGAACCTACCGAAGATATTTTTTTAATACTTGGATTTCCTGAGTAATATATATCTCCTGAGCCTACACTTTTTGCATGGATTTCGTTAACTGCATTAATTTTAACATTTCCTGAGCCTGCAATTTTAACATTTGCAACTAATGCTTTCAACTCATAGCCAATTATGTTTCCAGAGCCTGCAATGTTACAGTCAAATTCATTAGAATCTCCTTTTAAATTCATATTCCCAGAGCCCGCAATACTTGTAGTTAAATTTTTTGATGAAACACTTAATGTCATATTTCCCGATCCAGCTAATTTTAATGTTAAGTCAGAAGAATCAATTGTGGCTTCTGAAGTTACATCTCCAGAACCCGCTAAAGAAACGGCGTTAATATCAGTAAAAGGTATGGTTACTATTATAGTTTTGTTAGAGCTGATATTAATACCTTTTTCTACATGAATCTTTAAATTTCCATTTTTTACTTTAGTAACAATGTATTCCATTAAATTTTCATCAGCTTTAATAGTAATTACACCTTCTTTTCCTTTTAATAGTTTTACATCAAAAGAGCCTGCTATAGCAATTTTATTGTAATCTGAAACCGTTCTTGTCGTTGAAATTATAGAGCCGTTTCCTTTAACTTTTTTTGTAAACATTTGCGCATTTAAGTTTGCACTTATAATTAAGAATGCTAAAATACTTGTAATTAGTTTCATAGTTAAATTTTTTAATTGTTAGTGAAAGTTACACTTCCATAGCTTGATTTTATTGCAATATTACTTTCAGAATTAGATGAATTATAAAAACCTTCATATTGTTTTGAAGTTGATTTTGTTATTTTTTTATTGAAAGTAAATCCATTATCATATTTTAATCCTCCATAATTTAAAGATGCAGTTATATTAAAAGATGTATTTGGATTTACACCAAATTTTAAACCGGTATAAGAAGATTCAACTTTTAGATTTTTGAAATTTTCACCTAATTCTTTTATTTTTAAGGAACCATAATCTGTATCAAAATCGCCTGAGCCTCTTAAAATACCTATAGTTGTATGCATATAATCACTATTTCCAGTTAAGTTTCCACAATCTTCAATTTTTAAATCACCATAATCACAGTTATAATCTAAGTCAACCAACATTCCAAAAGAGATGTGTGAATAATCGGCATTTAATTTAGTTCTTCCTGCTTTTTCAACGTAAAGTGTAGAATAATCGGCATTAATTTCACCATCTTTCATAAAATCAATAGTAGATTTATTTGTATAATCTATATTTATGAAATTATAAGTATTTAATAATTCTCCAATATTTATTTTACCATAATCACAATTAATTTTAGAGCTTCCTTCAAGCTTATCCAAGCTTATAGAACCGTAATCGTTACTTAAATCTACATTGTTTGTAACCGGCATTTTAATAAGGTAATCTATTTGCATATTTACATTATTATTTTTCCCCCAAATATTCCACGAACTTGAATTTTTTTCAATCATAGTTTTCGCAGAAACATAATTAGTATTTGAGTCAAATTCAACATCAATTTGTTCTAAGCGTTTTTCAACTTTTCCTTCGTCATTTCCATTGGTTGTAATGGTTACATCAATAATAATTTTGTTTTCATTCCAAGTAGCAATAACTATGTTTCCATATTTATTATTTATATTTAATGTAGCATCATTAGTTACCTTAAATTCTTTTTTAATAGTTTTTGACTTGGTATATTTCCCTTTTTTCTCAGTTGCCGTAATTGCAAGTGGAATAAGAAAAAGAATAAGTAGTATTTTATACATAGTTTTCATCGTTTTGTTTTTTTAATTGTTTAACATTTTCAATTTGATCTAATAGGCTTTGTAAAATAGTAATACGCTGTTGAAAATTTGAAATCATTGCGTAAATGATTCTTTTATCTTCAGCACTTTCTTTGAGCTCTAAAGTAAGTGTAATGTATTCGATTTCTAATTTATTTAATTGATCAAGCGTATCATTAATAAGATTTTCTGTAGTACTGTTGCGCTCATTTTCAATGGTTGCAAGTTCAGTTTTAATTACTGAAACAAAATAACTTTGCGTTTCTTCCATTTCTGAAGAAATACCTGCTAATTCCATTCCTTTGTTTGAAAACGAAGAGCCAAGCCAAATTCCAAATAGTAATACAACAGAAGCTGCAACAGCAATAAATGAAAATAGTCTATAACTTTTTTTAGGAGCTGATGTATTGTTTAATTTAGCTTCAAATCTGTTAAAATGACCAATAGTTGGATCTTCAATATCAAACTGATTTTCTAATTTTTTGAATATTTTATCTATTGAATCTTTCATTTTTATTGAGATAAAAGTTGTCTTAGTTTATTTTTTGCTCTTGAAATGGTTGTACGGCTATTTTCATAACTTATATCCATAATTTGAGCTATTTCTTCATAATCATACCCTTCAATTAAATTTAGAGTGATAGCTACTTTATAATTATTTTTTAGTTGAGATACTTTGTTTAAAATATTACTAGCTTTCAACATACTATAATCTTGTTTTTCCTCTTCAATTTCATGTATAGTTACTTTTTCAAGCGGAACAGTATCTAACTTATTATTCTTTTTTAAAGCTGTTAAACTGTTATTAATTACAATTCTTTTTAGCCAAGCTCCAAAAGTTACAGTTCCACTAAAAGAATCTAATTTTGTAAAAGCTGCTAAAAACGATTCTTGCATTACATCTTCAGCTTCAAAACTATTATTCACAATTCTTAAAGCAGTGTTATACATAGCTTTATAGTATTGTTTGTAAATTGCAAATTGAGCTTTTTTATCTCCATTTTTGCATTGTTCTACAAGTTGGTTATTATGTTGAATTTGTACTTCCAAAAATCGGTTTCTATTTAAAAGACATTATTAATTATAAACTGTTACAGTTTTATATAAAGTTACAAAAAAAAATAGTGTTTGTGTTTACCTTATTTGGCATAACAATTGAAATTCAGTAACTGTAAATATAGTTATTGTAATTATATACTATTGATAATCAGAACAATAAATTAATTTCATTAAGGTGTTTTTTCTGATTTAGAAACGATTAATGACAAAATGACCCAATATAGACTATGAGTAAATCAAAATTTTTAAATTTAGACAATATGTCATTGCAGCACATTTTAGATGAAGATGCTGATTTAATACCTTTAATGACCCCAGAAGATGAAGAGGAAATTAATAAAGAAGATGTTCCAGATATATTGCCAATATTACCATTGCGTAATACTGTTTTGTTTCCTGGCGTTGTAATTCCAATTACAGCAGGGAGAGACAAATCAATTCAGTTAATTAAAGATGCAAATAAAGGCAATAAAATTATTGGAGTTGTTGCTCAAAAAAATGAAGGTATAGAAGACCCAACAATTAATGATATTCATAAAGTTGGAACGGTTGCCCGTATATTGCGAATGCTAAAAATGCCTGATGGCAATATAACTGTTATTATTCAGGGTAAAAAGCAATTTGAAGTAGATACTTTTGTGCAAGAAGAACCTTATTTTCAAGCTACTACAAAAGCACATGTTGAAGATAGAACAGAAGAAAAGGAACCTGAATTTGAAGCTATTATAGATTCTATTAAAGAAATGGCTGTTCGAATTATTAAGGAAAATCCAAATTTACCATCTGAAGCTTCTTTTGCTATTAAAAATATTGAGAGTAATCCATTCTTAATAAATTTTGTTTCTTCTAACATGAATTTAAAAGTAGCCGAGAAGCAAGATCTATTAGAAATTAAAAACCTAAAAGAGAGAGCGTTACTTACGTTAAAAAAGATGGATGCTGAGTTGCAACGTTTAGAATTACGTAATGATATTCAATCTAAAACACGTTCTGATATGGATCAGCAACAACGTGAATATTATTTGCATCAGCAATTAAAAACAATTCAAGAAGAATTAGGAGGAGTTTCATATGATGAGGAATTGGAAGAAATGCGAGTGCTTTCAAAATCTAAAAAATGGAATGAAGATATTAAAGAAACGTTTGACAAAGAATTAGGTCGCTTACAACGTATGAATCCGCAAGCTGCTGAATATTCTGTTCAGCGTAATTATTTGGACTTATTGTTGGACTTACCTTGGAATGAATATTCAAAAGATAAATTTGATTTAAAGCGTGCTCAAAAAATATTGGATAGAGATCACTTCGGTTTAGAAGAAGTTAAAGAGCGTATAATTGAGCATTTAGCAGTATTAAAATTAAAAGGAGATATGAAATCGCCTATAATTTGTTTATATGGTCCTCCGGGAGTTGGTAAAACTTCTTTAGGAAAATCAATTGCTGAAGCATTGGGAAGAAAATATGTAAGAATGTCTTTAGGAGGTCTTCGAGATGAAGCAGAAATTCGTGGTCATAGAAAAACTTATATTGGTGCAATGCCAGGTAGAATTATTAAAGACATTAAAAAAGCTGGAACTTCAAATCCTGTTTTTGTATTAGATGAGATTGATAAATTAGCTTCTTCAAGTCATAATGGTGATCCGTCATCAGCAATGTTAGAAGTGTTAGATCCTGAACAAAACACTACTTTTTACGATAATTATTTAGAAAAAGATTACGATCTTTCTAAAGTTCTTTTTGTGGCAACAGCAAATAGTTTGTCAACTATTCCTTGGGCTTTAAGAGATAGAATGGAAATTATTAATGTTTCTGGCTATACCATTGAAGAAAAAGTTGAAATAGCAAAACGACATTTATTACCTAAACAATTAAAGGAGCACGGATTAACAAAAGAGCATTTACTTATAGGTAAAAAACAATTAGAAAAAATTGTGGAAGCTTATACACGTGAATCTGGAGTAAGAGGTTTAGAAAAGCAAATAGCTAAAATGGTGCGTTTTGCAGCAAAATCTATTGCAATGGAGGAAACTTATGAGGTTAAAATCACTAATGAAATTATTGAAAAAGTTTTAGGACCTTCACATTTAGAACGTGATAAATATGAAAGTAATGATGTTGCGGGTGTTGTAACTGGGTTAGCTTGGACAAGTGTTGGAGGGGATATTTTATTTATTGAATCTATTATTTCAAAAGGAAAAGGACTTACAATCACTGGGAATTTAGGAAAAGTAATGAAAGAATCTGCAACAATTGCTATGGAATATATTAGAGCAAATTCTAATGACTTTGGAATTGAAAGTAAAATATTAGATGAGTATAAAGTGCATATTCACGTTCCAGAAGGTGCAACTCCAAAAGATGGACCAAGTGCAGGTATTACTATGCTAACATCATTGGTATCAGTATTTACCCAAAGAAAAGTAAAAGCTAATTTAGCAATGACTGGTGAAATTACTTTAAGAGGAAAAGTGTTGCCTGTTGGAGGAATTAAAGAGAAAATTTTAGCTGCAAAAAGGGCAAATATTAAAGAGTTAATTCTTTCTGTTGAAAACCGAAAAGATGTAGAAGAAATTAAACAATCATATTTAACAGGATTAACATTTAAATATGTTTCTGAAATGAAGGAAGTTATAGATTTTGCTTTAACAAAACAAAAAGTTAAAAACGCTAAAAAATTATAAAAACTAAAACGTCTAAAAATAACTTTTAGACGTTTTTTTTTGAAGTAAATTGAATTATGAAGAAATATAAGATACAAAAAGCACCATTTGTAATACCAACTACTGATGGGAAATTGATAGAAGAACACTTTGGACATACAACGGACAATGGAGAGTTAAGTATTGCACATATGATTGCTCCTACAGGTTGGAGTGAACCTTTTCAAACTCCCGAATTTGATGAATATACATATATTATTAGAGGGAAAAAGCAAATAAGTATTGATGGTGAAGTTATTGTTTTAGAAGCAGGACAATCTATTAAAATAGGAAAAGGGGCAAGAATTAGGTATTCAAACCCATTTGAAATTGAGTGTGAATATTTAGCAGTTTGCTTACCTGCTTTTTCAATTGGATTAGTAAATAGGGAGGAGGATTAGAAAGTATAGAAGTGAAAATTTTATTTTTTTTCTACAGGTAAAATAGTTATTCTACGAAAGGGTGTATTTGGTTTGTTTCTGAACTACGTTAGAAATATAAATTTTGTTTTTATGGAATTTTTAAATGAGACTGTTTAAATGAAAAAAATGATTCTAAACAAGCAATATAGTTAGGCTCATTGCTCCTTGAGCCCCAATAACTAAACATTGTTCTATATCGGCGGTTTTAGAAGGTCCTGATATAAAAAGACCAAAAGTTCGTTTTCTGTCAGAAATAATTTTATAGGCATCATGCATATGCAAACACAAGTCTTTTTTTGAAAGAATTATTACTAAATCATTTGTGATAAATGGTAATACTCTTATTGGAAACTGATCTTCAGAAATCCAAACTGATCCGTTTTCAACAATTCCAAACTCGGCTTTTATAATTGCCAAATCCACATTCTCAAGAGTATGCGGATCAGTTTCTTTAGTAATTAAAACAGTCCCTAAATTGGATGCTGATACTTCATCTACAATTCTTTCTGCTTTTGGATACAGCTTTTTAATTACAGAATTTAAATCATTGAGATGTTCTAAATCTTTAATATTTCCACCTACTAATTCAACATTATGTTTAAATGTTTCTAATAGATCAATATCTTCTGAAAATAAATTCAGATTTATTTCAGGAACTAATACCAATGCTGGTTTATGCCTTTTTATCGAATTTAAAATTGATTCTCTACCCATTTTTATTTCTGTTTTTATACCATTGATCAAAGTTACCATTTTCAATTTTTGGAAGCTCTCTCGATTTTCCCCAAGTATTCAACCTAGAATAGACCATAAATCTAGGCGCATAAGTAATCAGCCACCTTGCTGATTTTCCAAATATTGCATATAATTTAGGTTGTGCTAAAACTTTACCTACTATTTTTAGTGTTGTTTTTTTTATGAATGGCTGTTTAACATCTTTTACTATTATTTGTCGCCATTTATATAATTGCTCATGAATATTAATTTTTACAGGACAAACATTTGTGCAAGAACCGCATAATGTAGAAGCAAAAGGAAGTGAACTATGTTTTGTTAAATCTTTTCCTGGTGATAAAATAGAACCTATTGGTCCTGGAATAGTTGCATTATAACTATGCCCTCCGCTTCTTCTATAAATAGGGCATGTATTCATACAAGCTCCACAGCGAATACAATGTAATGATGATCTAAAATCTTCACGACTTAATTGTTCAGTTCTGCCATTATCTACAATTACAATATGCATTTCAGTTCCTGATGCAGGCTTATTGAAATGTGAAGAGTAAGTTGTTATGGGTTGTCCGGTTGCACTTCGTGCTAATAGACGTAAAAAGACACCTAAATGAGATTCTTTTGGAATAATTTTTTCTATTCCCATACAAGCAATATGAACTTTTGTCAAATGCGCTCCCATATCTGCATTTCCTTCATTAGTGCAAACAACAAAACCACCTGTTTCAGCAATTGCAAAGTTAACACCTGTGATTGCAGCATCTGCTTTTAGAAATTTATCTCTAAGATGCTTTCTGGCTTCATTTGTTAAATATTCAGGATTTCCTTTACTTGGTTTTGTTCCTAAATGTTTTTGAAATAATTCATCAACTTCTTCTTTTGTTTTATGAATGGCAGGTAGAACAATATGACTTGGTGCTTCTTTTGCCAATTGAACAATACGCTCTCCTAAATCGGTATCTATAACTTCAATTCCCTTATTTTCTAAATAGGGATTTAAATGGCATTCTTCAGTAAGCATAGACTTACTTTTAACCACTTTTTTAGCATTAGTTTCAGAAAGAATGCTATGAACAATTTTATTATGCTCTTCAGCAGTTGAAGCCCAATGTACTTTAATTCCGTTTTTTTGAGCATTCGCCTCAAATTCAATCAGGTATTCGTCTAAGTTAGACAATACATTTGCTTTAATTCCTGAGGCTAACTCTCTCAAATATTCCCATCCCTTAACTTTATGGGCAGCTGTATCTCTTTTTTCTCTAACAAACCATAAAGCTTTATCATGCCAATTGACCTTTGCTTCATTTTTGTTGAATATTTCTGCTTTATCAGAATGGCTCATAACTAAATGCTATTATTTAAAATTTCGGCAATATGCATTACTTTTATTGGTTGATTATTTCGATTTAATAACCCTTCCAAATGCATTAAACAAGAATGATCTGCTCCTGTAATAACTTCTACTCCGTTATCTAAATGATCCTGAATTCGGTCTTTACCCATTTTAACAGATATGGCCTCTTCAAAAACTGAAAACGTTCCCCCAAAACCACAGCATTCATCTTTTCTATTTAATGACATCAGTTCAATTCCTTTCACTTCTTTTAATAACAATTCTTCAGTAGAATAATAGGGGACCATTCTTTCAGAGCAAGAGCCTAATTTTAATCCTCTTAAACCATGGCAGCTTTTATGCAACCCAACTTTGAATGGAAATGAAGCCCCTATTACTTTTTTATCCAATACATTCACTATGAAATCGCATAATTCATAGGTGTTTTTTCTAATCTTTTTAACATCTTCCGTTTGAGGCAATATATCAAAATGTTGATTAACGTGATAAACACAACTTCCTGATGGACCTACAACATAATCGTATTCTTTAAAGTTTTTAACAAAAACTGCACAAGCTCCTTTTGCATCAGATTCGTATCCTGAATTCCCTAAAGGTTGTCCGCAACAAGTTTGATTTGTTGGATAATATACATCTACGCCTAATTTTTCTAATAATTCTAACGTAGCAATTCCAACTTTTGGATATAGTTGATTAATATAACATGGTATAAACAGACCTACTTTCATTTGAATAATAGTTAAATGAGTGATTTATATTTCACCTTAAGTTAATAATAATTTCTGAATTTATTATTTAAAAATGCAGTGTTGTTGCAAATAGAAATCTAATGTTGCTAACATTATTGGTGTTTTGAACTTTGTAATTAGCATCAGGTGTTCCATAAGCAGCAGTATCGTAAGCTACTTCACATCTAAATCTAACATTACCTATCCCATAAATTATTCTAGGAGAAATACGGTAACTAAAATCAATATCAGTTCCTCTTGCATAAACAGCACCAGTAATTGGATTATCGGCTCCATAATTTTTAGTGTAACCTGCATATAAACCTAAAGTAATCTTTTCTCCAATTAAGCCTGAATCAACATCAAGCCAATAACTACCCGTTTTAAAATTTGTATATTCAGATTCACCATTTGCGTTAGTTCCAGATACACCATAACCCCCTAACATTACAAAATCATACAAGTTTTGCCCGTAAATAGCACCTAATCTAATAGCTGCGTTATCCATTTTAATTTTACTGAATAAATTTAAGTGATAACTACCTATACTTTCTTCAGATTTATATGTTAATGCATTAACCGTATAAGATAATTGTGGTTTTAAGGTTTTGTAACCAACATTGGCTCCAATTAAAAAATTAGATTTTAAACCAAGAACATACGTTAAATTAAACTCAGGTACAGCAGCATTTCTTATATATTCTGTTGACGGTCCATTTGGACCTGTAGATTTAAAATCTAATTGAGTTGATGCCGTTATTGAAAGTTTTGAATTCTCTGTTGCGCCATAACTATAACGTAACTGGGCACTTCTTTCTAAAGGAAAGTAGGGTAGAGCTGCCCCCCAGGATGCTACTTGCGGGTAAACATCTGTAGTAAACATTGGATGCCAATATTGACCGGCTAATAATTCTGATTTAGCCCAATTTAATTTTACCATGGCATGTCGCAAACGGAATAAACCAATTTTATCATTTGCAGAACCTACAAAATCACCTTCAATTAATCCAGAAACTTTGGCATTCAAAAATGTTGGAGCCGTTATTTTAAGTCTTGCTCTGGAATGTATATTTAACATATTAAAACTGGCTTTAGCATTTATGTCTTCGCCATTTTTATCTAAGAGTTTTTTTGCAGGAAATAAAAGAACATCACCTTCTCTTGCATTAACGGTTTGTCTGGTGTCAAAAATGCTTTCAGCCCAAATATGACCACTAATTTTAACAGTTACTTTTTCTTCTTCCTGCGCAATAGAAATATTTGGTGCTAAAAACAGCGCTAAAAAAGAGAATAAAAGAATGTGGTTTTTCATAATTTAAGATTTATATATTATTTTTTGATTTTGTTGCTAGGTCAATTAGATTGACAATTGATTTAAAGTCTGTTTTACTGTGTTTACTCAACCCAATTTCACAAGTTCTGCTTGTTGCGTATCCTTCTGTTACACTTTCAGGAATTTGTTTATCTAATGTTCTTAAGCCATGTTCATTTAATTCAGGAAACATAAAACCTTTATTTCCCGCAAAGCCACAGCAATTAGTTTTTGGTGTATATACTTTAGTAGAACATAATTTCGCAATTGAATACAATTGCTCATCAATTCCCAATTTTTTTAAACTACAAACTGAAAATACAGCAACCTCTTTGTTTACAGGAGTAAATTCTAAACGATCTAATAAATATGTAGTAGTGAAATTGACGATATCATATAATTTTAAAGAAGAGCCTTCCATAGATTCTTTCATTTGTAGTGAGCAAGGACTCATATCACATACAATTGGATACTCGCCATTATTACTTGCTTTTTGTAAACTAACGTATAATTTATTGGATGCTAAAGTCGCAGCGTCTGCAAATCCTTGTGATTTAAAAGCCAATCCACAACATAAATTATTACTATTATCTGGGTAAATAATTTCACAATTAGCTTTGTTTAAAATTGCAACAGTTTTGTTAAAAACAGTATTTTCATCAGAATAGGTATTTGAAGCACCCATAGTTCTGTTAATGCAACTTGTAAAATAAACAACTTTTAATGCGTTAGGTTTTAATTGAACTGGATTTATTTTTTGAATACGTGTTGCTTTAGGTGTATATTCGTTCCATTCTGTCTTTTGTCCTAAAATAGAGGTTGCAGCCCCAACCACTTTATTATAGTTTTTATTACCAATAATATTTGCAATTGCGTGACTTGCCGTTAAGCCTACTCGAATACTTTTTGTTGTTAGACTTAAGTTATTAGCAACTATTTTAGCTATTTTATTACCAGATAGTTTTTTTGCTCTAACACGTTTTACATAATCTCCGGTATCAATTTTAACTGGGCAACCCAACATGCATAAACCATCTGTAGCACACATTGAATCAAAACCATATTCAAACGATTTTTCAAATTCCCTCGCTTCTTTTGAAAAACCTTCGGCTTCTAATCTGCTCATTTCTCTATGTAAAACAATACGTTGTCTTGGAGAAAAACCTATATTGTTAGAAACGCAATAGGGCTCACAAAAACCACACTCTATACATTTATCAATTTGACTATCAGCTTTTGGTAATGGTTTTAAATTTTTTAAATGAACAGTTTTATCATCATTAATAATTACCCCTGGATTAATAATTCCTTTTGGATCAAAAATTTGTTTAATCCTTTTCATTATAGAATAAGCTTCAGGTCCCCATTCCTTCTCTACAAAAGGAGCCATATTTCTGCCTGTACCGTGTTCTGATTTTAATGCACCATCATATTTATCAACAACCAAAATTGCTAATTCTTTCATAAAAGCTTCGTATCTTTTAATTTCTGAAGCAATTCCAAAATCTTGTGTAAAAACAAAATGCAGATTTCCATCTAAAGCGTGCCCAAAAATTACAGCCTCATTATAGTTGTATTTTTTAAATAAAGCTTGTAAATCTAAAGTTCCTTCAGCAAGTCTTGGGACTGGAAATGTAATATCTTCAATGATAACTGTTGTTCCAATTTTTCTAATAGCACCTACCGTTGGAAACAATCCTTTTCGTATTTTCCAATATTGATTGTACAGTGATGAATCATCTGTAAATTTAAAAGGTAATTCGGGTTCTATGTGATGGATTGCTTTTTCAATTTCAATAATCTGTGCCAACAATTGTTCATTATTGGGTGCTACAGTTTCAACTAAAACAGCAGAAGCACCTTCACTTAATGTTGGAAGATAGTTTGGGACACCATCCATATTTTCTACAGATTTTAAACTCGCTCTATCCATTAATTCTACAGCAGCAACTGGCGCAGATTTTAGTATTGAAACTACATTACACGCCATTTCAATATTTTCAAAAATCATTAATGCACTTGCTTTAAAAGCGTGATCTTCTACTGTATTATATGTAATTTCAGCAATCATTCCCAAGGTTCCTTCGGAACCTATCATTAAATGTGTAATCACTTCAATTGGGTTAGTATAATCTACTAGTGCATTTAAACTATACCCTGTTGTATTCTTCATTTTATATTTATGATGAATACGTTCTACTAATTGTTGGTTATTTTGGGTTTCATTTATTATTTCAACAATACTATTGTATATGGTTGCATGATGCGTTTTGAAATCCTCAATACTTTCTGAATTAGTTGTATCTAATACAAAGCCATCATAAAAAATTATTTTTAAACTTTCTAATGTTTTATAAGAGTTTTGTGCAGTTCCACAACACATGCCACTGGCATTGTTAGCTGCTATACCTCCAATCATAGCCGAATTTATAGAAGCCGGATCTGGACCTATTTTTCGCCCATAAGGTTTTAATAGTACATTTGCTCTTGCTCCAATTACACCCGGTTGCAACTTTATACGATTTCCTTTTTCCAGAACTTCATAATCAGTCCAATATTTTGATGTCAAAATTAGAATCGAATCTGAAATAGCCTGCCCCGATAAACTGGTTCCTGCTGCCCTGAAAGTGACAGGTAAGTTTAATTTAGTTGCTTTTTCTAGCAGGAAAGATATTTCTTCAATAGATTTAGATTGAACTACAATTTTTGGAATCAATCTATAAAAACTAGCATCTGTACCATAAGCTAATGTGCTAGCTTTGTCTGTGAAAATTCTATCAGAACTAATTTCTTTAGATATTTCTTCCAAAAATTGGGTATAACTTTCTTGTAGCATAAATTTTTTATTTTAAAGAATTTAGGTAAACTGTTAAATCATCAGTTATTCCAAATCCATATAACATTATTAAACCAATAATTCCAGCAAAAACAACATAATAGAGGGTAGGGAGGATGGTTCTTCGTAAAATAAAACCTTCCCTTCCTAGCAATCCAACCGTTGCTGAAGCCGCTACTACATTATGAATAGCGATCATATTTCCTGCCGCAGCTCCTACAGCTTGAAGAGCAACCATAACCGAACCGGTTAAACCTAAAGAGGTTGCTGTAGAAAACTGAAATTGAGAGAGCATCATATTAGAAACGGTATTAGAACCTGCAATAAATGCTCCTAATGCTCCAACTAAAGAAGCGAAAGCAGGATAAACACCTCCAACAGCGTTTGCAACCCATTCTGCCATAGCAATAGGCATACTTGAATATCCCATTTCATTTACGCCGGAATTAATTAAGATTCTAACCATAGGTATAGTAAATACTAAAACAAAACCGGCACCTATTAGAGTTTTGGAAGATTCTCCAATTGCTTGAGTTAGTTCTTTTGTCTTCATTTTGTGTAAAAAATAGGTGATTAAAACCACCATAATCATAATACCACCTGGTAAATATAGGGGTGAGAATGAAGTGCTAATACCTACTTCTCCCAAAATATCTTTGAATGAGAGCGTTACATATTTTAATGCTGTATTAATACCTAACTGATGAATTCTGCTAAGTACTAAGAATATGGCTACTAAAAGGTAAGGAAGCCAGGCTTTTCCTAGTGATAATTGTGAGGTTTTTCCTGCTAATCTTTCTAATTTCACTTCAATATCTCCAATCCATGTTGAAGGCCAATTTTTTGAAGGTTCAAAATCCCAAGTATCTTTAGGTACTAAAAACTTCTTTTTTGCTGCTGTAACTACAATAATTAATCCAACTAAAGCTCCAATAATAGATGGGAATTCAGGGCCTAAAAACACCCCAGTTAATGCATATGGAATGGTAAATGCTAATCCTGAAAAAATTGCAAAAGGAGCAATAGATAATCCTTCTGACCAAGATTTGTTTTTCCCGAAATATCGTGTTAACATGATACACATAAACAATGGAATTAAAGTTCCAATAATTGCGTGAATGATTGCAACTTCAGAAGTAATTAGCATTAAAAATTGATCCCAACTGGAACCAGCTTTAATTAGTTGTGTTGATAATTCACTTGTTCTTAAACCAGCATCAACACCAATCACAATAGGTGTTCCAACAGCTCCAAATGATACGGGTGTTGATTGAATCATCATACCAACTATTACAGCTGCCATAGCTGGAAAACCTAATCCAACAAGTAATGGTGCTGCAATTGCTGCTGGTGTTCCAAAACCTGAAGCTCCTTCAATAAAACTTCCAAATAACCAGGCGATGATAATTACTTGAACACGTCTGTCTGTACTAATATTGGTAAATCCAGCGCGAATTACTTTAATGGCACCTGAATGCTTCAATGTATTTAATAGTAAAATAGCTCCAAAAATAATCCATAAAATTGAGGCTGTTATTCCTAAACCTTGAAACGTTGAAGCGAATATTCTGTTAATTGGCATTTCCCAAGCAAATAATGCTATAATAAATGTTACTAAAAACACTATTGGCATCGCTCTTTTTGCTGGCCATCTTAATCCAACAAGTAAAATACCAGCCAAAAGAATTGGAAAGAAAGCTAAAAGGGCTTGAATTGATAAACTCATAATAAAATATTTTTTTAGTTAAAATTAAATTGGTCTTATTTTAATTCCCTTATTTTGGATCTTATAAGAGATTTTAAATCATATTGTCTCCCTTAAATTTCTAGTAGTACAAATCCACTAATAAAACATAATGTTTTATTAGTGGTTTGTTTTACCATTCTTGCCTTAGTAAGAAAGATGGTTTTGTTTTCATTCCTTCAAATCTGTCTCTTATACACATCT
>SDWL01000141.1 GCA_004195315.1 Lutibacter sp. | reverse complement strand
ACACAAACTTGGACCGCTACTTATTCTAACGAATGTCATACTTCAGAACAAGTCATGGTTACCTTTACTTGGATAGATGATCTTGATGTACCAGTGATTCAAGACGTTGAAGACTACACAATCTGTGAATTTGACTTCCCTGAAACATTAGTTAGAGACTGGACGGACAACTGTTCAGATGGAGGTATCGTTGAGGCGACAGTTGGAGACATTAATATTATTGATGAATGTTCTCAAACTAGAGAATATACTTTTGAGGTAACTGATGATTGTAATAATACTACAACAGAAATTATTACTGTAACAAGAGAAACTGAAATAATTGAAAACTGTGAAACGGCATTTGCTAAATTAGAAAATGGAAATGAAGTTTGTTTTGATGATGGAGGATTTAAGCGTTGGGGATGGACTAATAAAATTACAGAAGAAGGTTCTTATAACCTGCCTCTATATGCCGGTGCAGCGCAATGTAATATTTCTAAGGGTGTTCATGTTGGAGAAGTAACTGTAAACTATTCTGGAAATGAAGTAGTAGTAACTTATGTATTATTAGCTAATTATGTAATGAGTGAAGCACATGTATATGTTGGATGTAATCCATATCCAACTAATAAAAAAGGAAAAGAGACAGTTGCTCCAGGTCAATTTACATTTAATTCAGGACAACTGGATTACTCAAATGGAATATCTGTTACTTTTGATATTGGTGATTTTGATGATAATATTTATGTGATTGCACATGCAGTAACTTGTGAAAAAGTTTGTAGCTGTAGTGATAGTTCTAGTCCAGATGATGGAAAAACATTTGATACTATAAATCTAACATTAGAAAACTGTATCAATGATGATGAACAAGCTAATTCTGATAAGAATGCAGATTTCATAGCGTATCCAGTTCCATTTAATGAAATACTAAATGTTGAATACAAATATGAATATGATACAGATGTTAAAATTCAAATTTTTGATACAAAAGGAATGTTAATTATTTCTGAATTAGATAAGAACTACATTAAAGGAAAAATTAGCACTAAACAAATTGATATGTCTAGAGTTGCAGATCAATCATTGATTATTAGATTAAGTACTAATCAAGAAGTAATGTCAAAATTGGTAGTATCGAAATCTACTAAAAGAAGGTTTAAATAATTATAAGCTAACTAAAACTAAAAAGCGATAGGTATACATACCTATCGCTTTTTTTATTTGTAATTTAAAATTACTGCTATTTTACTTTCCATACTTTTTTAAAACAGTATCAATTTTGATATTGTTTTAGCCAGTGGCATTATTTCAGATGAGATGACTAAAATTATCAGCCTTCCAGTATTTTAAAGCATCGGTAAAAGAAAAGGATTATAACTAATAAAATGAAAGCAAGAGTGTTTAAAAACTTAAATTTAATTAGTCAGTGTGTAATTATTTCTACAAGTTATGTTCAATATTCTTGCGTAAATTTAGGTCTGTAGATTTTATAAACATCTTTGGTTCTTGTTAGTATTCTTATAATTAATTGGAATCTTTTCAATAAAAAGTGTTAATTTTGAAATTGAAATTGCAAAATCAACTATTGTGAAAATAAAACTATTAACACTGCTATTGATTTTTTCTTTTGTTAACTTGTTTGCTCAAGTTGATATTGAGGATGCTTGGATTTTCTTTAAGGATAAACCAAGTGAAACGACTTTTATTGCTACACCTTTAAAAATGCTTACTCAAAGAGCATTAGATAGGCGAATACGTTATAATATTTCATTAGATTATAAAGATATACCTATTGAAGCATCTTATGTGCTTCAAGTTAATAATACAATAGGTATTACTATAAAAGCTAGGTCTAAATGGTTAAATGCTATACACGTGCAAGGAACACAAACCGATATAAATAATTTGTTAAGTTTAAATTTTGTTGAACAAGTTGAATATGCTAATAAATCGTTGAATGTTGTTGGTAGAAAAGCTATAAAACAAAAAGTATCAAAGATTAATAATAAATTAGATTTTACAACTGAATTTAATTATGGTAATGCAGCAAATCAAATTGAAATGTTGAATGGACAAGTGTTGCATCAAAATAATTTTACGGGTGAAGGAATGCAAATCGCCATTATTGACGCTGGGTTTTCAAATGTAAATACGTTTTCAGCCTTTCAACGAATTAGAGATAACAATCAAATTTTGGGAGGATACGATTTTGTAAATAGAAATACTGATTTTTATATAGGACATTATCATGGAATGGCCGTTTTATCAACTATAGCGGGTTATGTTGAAAATGAATTTGTGGGTACTGCACCCGATGCTAAGTTCTATTTATTTATTTCGGAAGATGTTAACAACGAAACACCTTTAGAAGAAAGCTTATGGGTTGAAGCAGCTGAAAGGGCAGACAGTTTAGGTGTAGATGTTATAAACACATCATTAGGTTACACAACTTTTGATAACCCAAATTACAATTATGAATATGCTGATATGAATGGACAAACAACATTTATTTCTAGAGGAGCTGAAATTGCTTTTTCACGTGGAATGATTGTTGTAAATTCTGCAGGAAATGAAGGCGTTTATCCTTGGCATTATATTAGTGCTCCAGCTGATGCGGCTTCAGTTTTAAGTATTGGAGCTGTAAATGCTATAGGTGAAATTGCTATTTTTAGTTCTTTTGGCCCAACTTCTGATGGTAGAATAAAACCTGATGTTTGTGCGCAAGGAGAGAATGTTTATATTATAAATTCAGTGGGAAATATTGTAACATCAAATGGAACATCATTTTCATCACCTGTTTTAACAGGCGTAATTACTTGTTTATGGCAAGCTTTCCCAAAAAAAACAAATGTAGAAATCACACAATTGATAAAAGAATCAGCACATTTATATACAAACCCTACAGTACAAGAAGGTTATGGAATTCCAAATTTTAATTCAATATTTGATTTGTTAAATGCTGAAGATGAAGAAATTATAATTACAGAAGTCTCATTGTTCCCAAACCCAGCAAAAAATATTATTAATTTTATATTCCCTAAGGATATTGATGAAATAGAAGTTACAGTTTTTAATTTATTAGGACAGAATGTTTTAGAAAGCCTTGTAAATGATAGTAATCCAACAACCAGTATTTCATTTTTATCAAAAGGATTGTACATGGTTCAAGTTAAATATAATGATACTTTAAAAACTATCAAATTATTTAAAAATTAAAATGGGAAATAGAATTACAGAACTTTTTAAAATACAATTTCCAATTATACAAGCGGGGATGGTTTGGAATAGCGGGTGGAAATTAGCTTCGGCAGTTAGTAATGCAGGAGGTTTAGGTTTAATTGGTGCAGGATCTATGTATCCGGAAGTATTACGAGAGCATATTCAAAAATGTAAGAAAGCAACTAATAAACCTTTTGGTGTTAACGTACCAATGTTATATCCAAATATTCAAGAAATTATGCAAATAATTATTGATGAAGGTGTGAAAATTGTTTTTACTTCGGCAGGAAACCCTAAAACTTGGACAGATTTTTTGAAAGGAAAAGGAATTACAGTTGTTCATGTGGTGAGCAGTGTAAAATTTGCTCTAAAATCAGAATTAGCGGGTGTTGATGCTGTTGTTGCTGAAGGTTTTGAAGCTGGTGGTCATAATGGTAGAGAAGAGACTACTACTTTTACCTTGATTCCTATGGTAAAAGAAAAATTAAAAATTCCAGTGATTGCAGCTGGTGGAATTGCAACAGGAAGAGGAATGTTGGCAGCAATGGTTCTAGGAGCTGATGGTGTTCAAATTGGAAGTAGATTTGTAGCAAGTAATGAATCTTCAGCGCATATAAATTTTAAAAATGAAGTTGTAAAAACTGAAGATGGTGACACTCATTTAACATTAAAAGAATTAGCACCAGTTCGTTTAATTAGAAATCAGTTTTTTGCTGAATTAGAAGAATTGTATCAACAAAAAGCAACAGTTGAACAATTAAAAGAAAAGTTAGGCAGGGCAAGAGCAAAAAAAGGAATGTTTGAAGGTGATTTAGAAAATGGAGAATTAGAAATAGGTCAAATTGCAGGGCTTATTCATGATATAAAACCGGCAGCAGAAATAGTACAAGAAATTGTAAATGAAATTAACCAAATAAGTTCTTCATTTCCTTCTAAGTTTGTTTTTTAGAAGGAAGCGTCTTTTCGTCTTTTTTAGGCATTGGACCTCTTAAATGTATAACAAGTCCGTTTAAAAAATTTCGTAAAAATTGATCACCACATTCCATATATTTTTCGTGATCTTCTTTTCTAAACAAAGCATTTAATTCACTTTTAGTAATTTTAAAGTCTACCAAAGCACAAATTTTTACAAAATCATCATCACGTAATTTTAGTGCTACACGTAATTTTTTTAAAACATCATTATTTGTTAATCCCATACGACAAAGATACTATTTTTTCAATTCTAACTGCATTTGTTTTACTGTTTGCGTGCTATTATCATGACTCCAGCCTGGAGGGCCGAAAGTATACATAAATTTATGATACCAATTTTTAGATTTCTTAGTGTCATTCCAAATATCTTTATATTCATGAGTTAGTATTATCCATGGATTGTATGAGTCGGGCGCGTGAGTAACACCATACTCTATATTTATAGTTTTATCCAATTCTTTCCAAGATCCAAATATTTTATCAAATATATTCAAAAAACCTCCGTGATTTTTATCCATATATTCTATATTTCTAGCATGATGTACTTGGTGCATAGTGTGTGTATTAAATATTTTTTCAATAAAACCCATTTTGGGAACATATTTTGTGTGTAATTGAAATTGCCATAAAGCTTCTATACCTAAACACATAACTACCATTTCAGGTCTAAAACCTAATGCAGGTATCCACATATAAAATAAAGGTTTATATAAAATTGTAAACCAACCATTTCTAACCCCAGTACCTAAATTATAATTATTGGATGAATGATGAACAATATGAGCTGCCCATAAAAACCGAACCATATGGTTTTGTCTATGAAACCAATAATAAGTAAAATCATCTAATAATTGACAGGATATCCAAATATACCATGCATAACCGAAAGATTCCCAACCCATAATATTTGTTCTAATACCGTTGATTTCAGGGTTGAATATTTCAAAAATAAAATTGAATATAACAATAGCAGAAATAGTTTTAATTAGTGGAGCAATTATGGCAGAGCCTACACCCATGAAAAGACTTGCACCTAAATCTTTTAAATTATAAAGTTTTTTATTATGATGACTTTTACTATAAGTATATTCAAGCAATATAAGAGCTAAGAATAAAGGTACTCCGTACACTAAAGGGTTTGTAAAATTCATTTAGTATTTTTAAGATTCGTAAAATATTGAAAAATTTTAAGGTATTATTTTGTAAAAATTAATTTAATTGCTACAATCAACATCATAACTCCAAAAATTCGTTTTAACATTCTCTGGTCAATTTGAAGGGCTATTTTTGAACCAATAAAACCACCAACAATAAATAATGCGGAAACGATTAATGCAACTTTCCAATCTATATTACCACCATCACCAGCAGTGTGATAATTGTAAACGGCTAAAAATGTAACAGGTGGAAGCATAACAGCTAAACTTAATCCTTGAGCATTGTGTTGCGTTAATCCTAAAAAAATAATAAAAAGTGGCACCATAATAATTCCACCACCAACACCAACCAAACCACTTAATAATCCTGCTAATAAACCAATAATAATTAAAGTAATAATTGTTGTTAATGTCATTTTCATCTGTTTAAATCTTATTTTTTAGCGGTAACAGCTGCTGTTCTCTATTAATCCTGTCTCTTATACACATCT
>SDWL01000140.1 GCA_004195315.1 Lutibacter sp. | reverse complement strand
CTTAAAAAAAGATAATTTAACATCCATAATAGTATGATTCAATTTTTGTACAATTATTATTTGACACGTCTCAACATTGATAAAAAAAACAACATAAGTAAAAGGTTGGAATGGTATTTATATCGTTATTTGAAATCAGCTTTGGTTATCTATTATGGCCATTTGTCAAACAAAAAGATTGGAATTGATGAGAATAGTAATGTTGTGGTAAGTTTGACCTCTTTTCCGGCTAGAATACATTTGGTTGAATTAGCGATTAAGAGTATATTAAATCAAACTTATAAGCCACTTAAGGTTATTTTGTGGCTTGGAAAAGAGAAATTTCCTAAAAAGGAAGAAGAACTTCCAGAATCGTTATTAAATTTGACAAAAAAAGGTCTGGAAATAGAATTTTGCGAAGATTTAAAACCGCATACTAAATACTTTTATGCTTTTAAAAAATACCCTAACAACCTTATTGTGACAGTGGATGATGATATTTTTTACCCCAATAAGATGTTGGAAAAATTATCCGAATTGTATAAGAAATATCCTAATTGTGTAATAGCTAATCGGGTTCGAGAGATAAAAGTGACTAATGGGCAATTTGAGGTTTATAGAAATTGGAAAATAAACGGAATAGGACATAGTAATCCATCTAAAAAACTACTTGCCACAGGAGTCGGAGGGGTGATGTACCTACCTAATATGTTTAAGTCCTGTCTTTTGAATGTAGAAAATCTTCGTAGATTAGCATATATTACAGATGATATATGGTTGAAAGCTAATGGAATGAATAGCCAAATTTCTGTTGTTTTCACAAATTATTTTATGAAGTCATTTATGGAAATTCCAAAGTCTCAAAAGGAAAATTTACATGCTTTAAATGTCTTTGAAGGGAATAATGATTTGCAGATTAAAGCAACTTTTGAATATTTTGGAATTAATGAAAATTCTTTCGATTAAGAGAATGTTAACTGCAAATTATCAGGAAGTTCTGTAAATGTTGTAATTCTAACCTTGTAATTATAATATTCAACTTAGATTTAAACTATGAAAGTAACAATTGGAGTTCCTACTTTTAACCGTAAGGAGTTATTAGAAATAATGGCTAAGTCTTTGTATGATTCAGATTTAGCGGGCGTTTGCAATATTAGAATATACGATGACTGCAGTACGGCATATGATAAGGATTATTTAAGAAAGTTATTCCCAACGGCAGTTTCTATAAAAGTGAATTTGAGTAATATAAAGGCAGACAAGAATATATATCAAATGTATACTGACTTTTTGGAGTCTGGGGATGATTATTTTTTTAATGCGGATTCTGATATTATATTTAATAGTGAATGGCTTAACAAGGGTATTGAAATGGTAAATAGAACGGAGGGGATTTTATCTCTGTTTAATGCTAATTCTCATAAAAGCTATTCAATGATTGGTAATGAATTTTATTTAAAAGAATCAATTGGTTCAGCTGGAACCCTATTTATAAGAGATAGGGTGTTTGAATTGTTTCAGCACTTCAATTCTTTAGATGATATAGGGAATTTTGATTAGCAGTGGTCAGGTTATTTAAGAGAGCAAGGAGTCAAGATCTTTTGTGTACAAAATAGTTTGATACAACATATAGGGTTTGAGGGACAAAATTCTAATATGTATTTTGATGTAGGAGAAAAATTTAAAATTGAATCGACAGTACAAGGGCAAATTATCAATGATATTTATGTGAAAAGTATTAGCGCTATTATGATGAAGGAAAAAGAAAGAGTTGCAAAGGAAGCACAATTACATGCGCTTCGGGTTAATGACTTAGGATATCATATAAAGAGATGTTTTGTAATATTGGTTAAAAAAGTGATTCCTAAAAAAGTTTATTCTAGAATTAAAAGAATATCTCTTCTGTCTGTGAAAATTTAACAAAAAACGATATTTTGTGGCACGAATTTAGGGTTGAAAGAAATGCCAGAATAAAATCATGGTTTTTAATATACATGTTAATAATTAATAATGATTTTTTTATATTAGAGAACTACTTATGAAAACAGTAACCACTCCTATCATTCCGATTAGACCAACCTTTGCCAAGGTTGACGCCCCACACGAGTTGCATTTAGAAGCTATTTGTGTGTTTGTGGCTATAGGTTTTTTTTTAGATACAGACACGTATTGGAAAGATAGGGTGGTGTTAAAGGCAGGTGCAACACATACTTTGGATACTTCAGAGTATTTAGTGTCCTCAGCTTCTTATTTTAATTGGCATTATAGTCCTCGTGATATTTCTTTTGACACCGCTTTAGAGGAGTTTACAACATTGTTTGAAACTATTATTAAGGAGCAAAGCCAAGGGCGACACGTTATTTTACCATTGTCTGGAGGATTAGATAGCAGAACACATGCCGTTGCTCTAAAAGTATTAGAAGCAGATGTGTTTTCGTATAGTTATCAATTTAAGAATGGTTTTGATGAAACTAAAATAGCCAAACAGATAGCTGAGACTTGTGGTTTTGATTTTAAATCGTATACTATTCCGAAAGGGTATTTATGGAATTCTATTGATAAGCTAGCTGAGATTAATCAGTGTTATTCAGATTTTACAGCACCTCGGCAAATGGCAATTTATGAAGACTATGCCAACATGGGCGATGTCTTCTCTTTAGGGCACTGGGGTGATGTTTTGTTCGATTCTATGCATTTGTCACAATTATCTAAAGGCGAAGTACTTGAGGTTATTCAAAGTAAACTCCTAAAAAAAGGTGGCTTGGAATTGGCATCTAAACTTTGGGAATCCTGGGAACTACAAGGCGATTTTAAAAGCTATTTTACATCGAGACTTGAAGGCTTGTTAGCTACCATACACATAGAAGATACCAATGCTAAATTAAGAGCTTTTAAATCAAAATATTGGGCTCCTCGTTGGACTTCAGTTAATTTATCAGTTTTTGAGTCAATTGCTCCAATTGAATTGCCTTATTATGATAACAGGATGTGTGAATTTATATGTACGATTCCTGAAGCCTATTTAAATAATAGACAATTGCAAATTGAATATATCAAACAAAATGCACCAGATTTGGCAAAAATCACATGGCAAGAGCAACAGCCCTTTAATTTAACGAATTATCATTTGAATAAAATGCCGTTGAACCTTCCTTATAGGGTTGTTAATAAAATTGGAAGAGAAATAAAAGGAATGTTAGGAAAACCGTATGTACAGCGGAATTGGGAATTACAATTCTTAGGAAAAGAGAATGATACACAGTTGAAAAAATGGTTGTTTGAATCTGATTTGAGTGCTATGATACCGTTAAAAGTGATACAGCAATTTTATACTAATTTTAAAGAGAAGGATAAGGTTAACTATGCACATCCCGTAAGTATGCTGTTAACGTTGGCTTTGTTTAATCAGAAATTTAATCATGATTGATATTGTATTACTAAAATAGTACGTCATTACAAGAATGGGAAACGAAGAAGTAATCTGTTACTTTGTAACTGCACTTCATGAGATTTCCACATACTTACCTTGAGGAAGCTAAAAAGTCTTCGATAGGCTAAGACTGACTATGAAGTATAATTGTGACATTGTGCAACTAACTTCATTAAAATAGATAAAAAACTATTTCAATTAAGCTCTCAAAAATTTCAAAATTAAAGTATATTTATACCAATTGAAATGAAGAAAATAAAAATACTATATACAATTCCAAATTTTGATACTGCTGGCAGTGGAAAAGTGGTGTACGATTTGGTAAAAGGATTAGACAAGCAAAGGTTTGAACCTGAGATTTGTTGTTTTCATACTAAAGGCGAGTTTTTTAAGGAAATTGAGCAATTGGGTGTAAAAATTCATTTGTTTCCATTCGCAATAAATTACATACCCTATGTCACATTTCCTTTCCGATTATTTAGAACAATTCTTTTTTTTACAAAACATAAGTTTGACATTATTCATTCCTGGCATTGGAGTTCTGATTTTTCAGAACCTTTGGCAGCGAAATTGTCAGGAATTCCTTTTGTATATACAAAAAAGGCGATGGGTTGGGGCAATAAAGCTTGGATTTGGCGTTCCAAATTGAGTACTAAAATCATAGCTATAAATAATGATATGATGACACAGTTTTTTGCAGATATGCAGAATAAAGCCGTACAAATACCCTTAGGTGTTGATACTCGTTATTTTCATCCTAAGCAGAAAACATATAAATCTCCTGAAGGGATTATGATTACCAAAGATGATTTTGTAATTGTGTCTGTCGCAAATTTAGTACCCATTAAAGGAATTGAGATATTGTTAAATGCTGTTAAAACAATCAATGATAGCCATATTAAAACACTGATTATTGGAGATGAAAGTAGCGAATATGGACAACAGTTACAACAACAATTTAACAATGATCAGGTATATTTTGTGGGTAAAAAGTTAGATGTACGTCCTTATTTGGCCATGGCTGATGTATTTGTAATTCCAACAAAAGATGAAGGAGAAGGGATGCCAATAGCCCTAATGGAGGCAATGGCTATGGGGAAAATAGTTGTTGGATCTAGAGTATCTGGAATTATTGATATTTTAAAAGGGTTTCAAGATAATCTAGTTGAACCAAGCAATGAGGATTCACTATGTCAGAAGATTATATATTTTAAACACTTGAATGTAAATGTAAGAAGTTTGTTAGAAGAAAAAACACGTAACTATATGGTTGACAATTTTTCTCTTGTTAAATTTATAAATACTCATGAAAATTTTTATTTCAGTATGTTAAAATGAAAATAGGACTTGTATTAGCAACAACACCATCATATTCAGAAACCTTTTTTACTTCAAAAATAAAGGGTTTGCAAACATCGGGCTATGATGTGACGCTT
Organism: Lutibacter sp.; assembly: GCA_004195315.1. Classification (GTDB taxonomy): domain Bacteria; phylum Bacteroidota; class Bacteroidia; order Flavobacteriales; family Flavobacteriaceae; genus Lutibacter. The sequence goes on along the minus strand of SDWL01000140.1, from coordinate 1,005 downwards.
TTTGTCCAAAAAAGTGACCCTAGTTTTTTACTATGTAAAGTAATTGAAGCACCCTATGTTTATAAAAAAAACATACCTTTTCAGTTTATAAATGCATTGTTTGTAACGTTAAAACTACTTCCATTTTTAAATCGTATTCGGAAATTTATTTTATTGGAAAGGAAGTTTGATCGTTCTTGGAAGCAAATACTTAAAAATATTTATAACAATGTACATCTTTTAACGGCTGAGTTAGATTGGCTGCATTTTGGCTTTGCAACCATAGCCTTGCAAAGTGAACATGTGGCGGAAACGATTGGCGCAAAAATGTCAGTAAGTTTAAGGGGATTTGATATAGATGTCTATCCTTTAAAACATCCCAATTGTTATGTATTACTTTGGAAAAATGTTACAAAAGTTCATGCCATTTCCAAGTATATGTTAAACAGCGCTTATAAAATTGGATTGTCTGAAGATGTACCCTATCAAATCATAACGCCTGCCATTGATATTGCAAAGTTTAAAAGTGTTGAACCTAAAAATAGGGAAATTCCTCATTTTTTAACAGTAGCACGTTTACATTGGATTAAAGGACTGAGTTATACGCTTGAAGCTTTGGCGTTGTTAAAAGGGAAAGGGATTGCATTTACGTACACTATTATTGGTTCGGGTGCTGAATATGAGAATATTGCATTTGCCATTCATCAATTGAAATTAGCGGATCGGGTACAACTTGTAGATAGTACCTCTCAAGAACATATTATTGATTATCTTTCAAAAGTAGATATTTATATCCAGTATAGCGATTCAGAAGGGTTTTGTAATGCGACACTGGAAGCGCAAGCTATGGGATTACTTTGTGTTGTTTCTGATGGTGGGGCGTTAGTAGAAAACGTGATTCATAACCAAACAGGATGGATAGTTCTAAAAAGAAATCCAGAAGAGTTAGCAAAAAAAATAGAAGAAGTTATAAATTTGCCTAAAGCTGATAAATCACGCATTAGAACCTGTCTCTTATACACATCT
>SDWL01000139.1 GCA_004195315.1 Lutibacter sp. | reverse complement strand
AATTTTAGTTTATATAAGCTTAACAATTGCCATTGTTTTTTTAGTTAAAAAATATTTTTTTAAATCTAAAAAGAAAGGGGATTGTGATACAAATTGTGGATGTTAGGTACTTTTGAATTACGAATTACGAATTACGAATTACGAATTACGAATTACGATTTGTGACTTTGAACTAACTAAGTCCAACATCTAAAGTCATCATAACTATAAAACCTCCAATAAAACCTAAGGTGGCAATATCGGTATATTTGTCTCTTTGCGTTTCTGGAATTACTTCTTCAACAACTACAAATATCATTGCGCCAGCAGCAAAAGATAATGCATAAGGTAATATTGGTTGAAATGTCATTACTGCCCAAGCCCCAATTACAGCGGCAATAGGTTCAACAATTGCAGATGATTGTCCGTACATAAAACTTTTCCATTTGCTTACTCCTTGCCTTCTAATTGGCATTGAAACTGCAAATCCTTCAGGAAAGTTTTGCAAACCAATTCCAATTGCCAAAGCTACGGCACCTCCAATAGTTGCACCATCAAATCCGGCGGCTACACCTCCAAATAAAACTCCTACCGCTAATCCTTCTGGAATATTATGCATAGTAATAGCAAGTACAAGTAAAGTCGTTTTGTGCCAAGGCGTTTTAACTCCTTCTTTTTCTGATTCTTTAAAGTTTACATGTAAATGAGGTAAAACTTTGTCTAATCCAAACAAAAATAATGCTCCTAAACCAAAACCAACTACGGCAGGTATTACTTTAACAAAACCTTCTCCAGGGCTCATTTCTATTCCTGGAGCTAATAAACTCCAAAAACTGGCGGCAACCATAACTCCACCGGTGAATCCAAGCATTCCATCAAAAAGTGCTCTATTCATTCCTTTAAACAAAAATACCAGTGATGCTCCAAGTGCAGTTAGTCCCCAGGTAAATAATGTAGCATAAAAGGCTGCTAATATTGGGTCGATACTTTCGAAGTAGCTAATAATTTGATCCATAGTTTATGATTTTTTTACAAATAAATTTTTTGAAATTTGATTAGAAATTGAAAAAGAAATGTTGTTACTTTCTATATTCATTGAATTGTCAAAATCTTCAATAGAATTTATTTTGATAGCACTACCTAATCTTATATTTGAATTATCTAAAAATTTCAAAAAGGAAGATGAAGAATCTTTAACTCCAATTACAACACAAGAATCACCAATTTGAATGGAAGATAGCATTACATTTTTATGATGCTCAATATTACCATCTTTATCGGGAATAGGATCGCCGTGTGGATCGTGTGTAGGGAATTCTAAATATTTGTCTAATCTATCTATCAATGAAATAGATTTTATATGTTCTAATTGTTCGGCAATTTCGTGAACTTCATCCCAGTTATAATCTAATTTGTTCACTAAAAAAACTTCCCATAATCTATGTTTTCTAACAATTTTCACAGCATTTGTTTTCCCTAAGTTCGTAAGAGAAACACCTTTGTATTTTTCATAATCTACTAAATCTTTATCTGCTAATTTTTTTATCATATCAGTTACGGATGAAGCTTTCGTTTTCATCTTTTTAGCTAACATTGTTGTACTCACATTTTTAGAGTTGGAGATCTCTAAACTGTATATAGATTTAAGGTAATTTTCTTCGGTTTGGGTAAGTTGAAATTCCATAGATAGCAAATGTACATTTTTATTGGTTAAAATAAAAATTTAAACTTGTCTAAAAATAATGTTTAACTTTGTCAAAAAATCAAAAATAAGTGAACAAAATAATTTTTATATTAATTGTGCTACTAACACAATTAATTCAGGCAAATGATAATGAGGTTATTAAAGGAATTGTGAGGAGTGGATCTGAAATAATTCTAGGCGCTTCCATTTATGTTAAGAATACTAAAATTGGAACTTCAACTGACGCAAATGGGGCGTACTCATTAGAAATAGTTGATGGAGAAGTTACTCTAATTGTAAGTGCAATTGGTTACAAATCCAAAGAAATTAAAATTAAAATTGAAAAGCACGAAGTAAAAACATTGAATTTTGAGTTAGATGAAGATGTTTTTGGATTAGATCAAGTTGTTGTAACAGGAACAAAAACATTTAAGAGAAGAACAGATTCTCCTGTAATTGTAGGTATAATTGATAGCAATATGATTAGTAATGTACAGGCTTGTAATTTATCTGAAGGCTTAAAATTTCAACCAGGATTACGTGTTGAAACTGATTGTCAAACCTGTAATTATACGCAGTTACGAATGAACGGTTTGGCCGGTGGATATTCTCAAATATTGATTAATGGACGACCAGTTTTTAGTCCGTTAACAGGTTTGTACGGTTTGGAACAAGTACCTGCAAATATGATCGAACGAATTGAAGTTGTTCGTGGTGGAGGTTCAGCTCTGTATGGTTCAAGTGCTATTGGTGGTACTGTAAATGTTATAACCAAAATACCCAAAGAAAGTGGGTTTAACTTGGAATACACATATCAGAATATTGATAAGTCAACTTCTGATAATATTTTTAATGGAAATGGAACTATTTTAACTCATAATGGAAATGCAGGAGCTTCGTTTTTTGTGAGTAAGCGTGAGCGAGATTATTACGATAATAATGTTGATAATTTTTCTGAATTACCAAAACTGAAGAACAATTCCTTCGGCGTAAATTTATTTTTTCTTCCGACAGAAAATCAGAAAATTGAATTGAGTTTAAGTAGTATGAATGAATATCGTTTTGGAGGTGAAATGAAGGATGTAGCACCTCATTTAACTTTACAATCAGAAGAACGTACACACAATGTTTTTGTTGGAGGCTTAGATTATCAAATTAACTTTAACAATGATAACAGCTCATTTATTTCTTATTTCTCCGGTCAAAAAACAGATAGAGATCATTATACTGGGATATTTCCTGATAGCGATGAGGATATTCAAAAACATTTGGAAAATCCTCCTTATGGAACTTCTGAGGTGAAAACTGTACAGGGAGGAATACAATTAAATCATCGAATTGAAGATTTTTTAAAGGGTGTAAATGTGATTACAACTGGAGCTGAATATGTGAAAGATGAAGTATATGATGAAATTGAAGCGTATAACTATTTAATAGATCAGAAAACAACCAACTTAGGTGTGTTTATTCAAAGTGACTGGGAAATTACACCTTCAATTAATTTACTTACAGGTGTGAGAGCCGATAAACATAATTTATTAGATAAGTTTATTTTTAATCCGAGAGCTTCACTTTTATATAAAATGAAGGAATCCACTCAGTTTCGATTAACCTGGGGAACTGGTTTTAGAGCTCCACAAGCTTTTGATGCCGATTTACATATAGCCTTTGCAGGTGGTGGAGTGTCCAGAATTTCATTATCACCAGATTTAAAGCAGGAAAGATCCAGTAGCATAAGTGCTTCAATAAATTATGATAAAGCTTCTGAAAAATTTATTGCAGGTTTTACTTTAGAAGGTTTTTATACCTATTTGAAAGATGCTTTTTATCAACATCCTTTGGGTGAAGATGATCTGGGTGAACTTTTTGAAAAAAGAAATGGAGATGGAGCAGTAGTTAAAGGAGCAACTATTGAATTAAGAGTGAATTATAATAAGATACTTCAGCTTGAAACTGGATTAACAATTCAGTCAAGTGAATATGATACTGCAATAAGTTATTCTGATGAATTAGCACCAACGCCTAAATTTTTAAGAGCTCCAGATGTATATGGATTTGCAACATTGTCAATTACACCAAACAAAAAATTTAATACTTCTATTAATTTGGTATATACTGGTTCAATGGATTTAATTCATTTAGCTGGGTCACCAGAACAATTAAATGATGTTTATCTAAAATCACCAACTTTTGCTGAGCTAAGTTTTAAAACTGGATATACTTTTAATTTAAAACAATTAGATACGAATTTTGAGTTGTTTGGAGGAGTGAAAAATGTATTAAATTCTTATCAGGATGATTTTGACTCTGGAAAGAATAGAGATAGTAATTATATTTATGGTCCAGCTGCTCCAAGAACACTATTTATAGGTGTAAAATTGAGTTCTCTTTAATTTAAAAACCAATTGTATAAAAATAGGGATTGAAATATTATCGCTATTTTTATGCAAATTTCATAAATGAATATAGTAATATATGGTACTGGTGGAGTAGGTGGTTATTTTGGTGCTCGTTTAGCGCAAGCAGGAAATAATGTCACTTTTATTGCTCGTGGAAAGCACTTGGAGGCGATTCAAAAAAACGGATTACAATTAAAAAGTTTCAAAGGAGATTATTTAGTTTATCCTGCCAATGCTACTTCTAATATTTCTGAAGTTGAGAATATTGACCTTATTATAATTTGCGTTAAAACTTGGCAATTACAAGAGGTTGCTGAAATTATAAAACCTGTTTTAAATGAAAATACATTGGTAATTTCATTATTAAATGGCGTTAATAATTCAGAAGTTTTAACTTCAATCTTGGGAAGAGAAAATGTATTAGGAGGTCTATGTAAGATTGTTAGTAAAGTAGAAGAGTATGGAATAATTAATCACCTTTCCTACGAATCAACAATTGTTTTTGGTGAGCGGAATAATAAAATTACAGAAAAAGCCCAAATGCTTGAAAGTACTTTTGTAAATGCCGGAATAAAAACGAAACTGGCAGACGATATTCAAAGAGAAGTTTGGACAAAATTTTTATTTATTTCAACAATAAGTGCTATTGGAGCCTTAACAAGATCTACAATTGGTGAAATGATAGCTTCCGAAGAAATTAAAAAAATAATGATTCAAACTTCCGAAGAAATTGTTGCAATAGCCAAAGCAAAAGGAGTAAACTTATCTGATGATATTATTGAAAAACAATTTCAAATTATAGATTCTCAACCATACAATACAACAGCATCTTTACAAAGAGATATAATGGATGGAAAACCTTCTGAATTAGAAGCTCAAAATGGAACAATTGTTAGAATGGGAATTGAATTAGGAATTCCAACTCCGGTTAATGCATTTATTTACTATTGTTTATTACCTCAGGAAAAGAAAGCAAGAGGCTTAAACTAACTTAATTTTATTTTTGGTTTTTTACTAATCATATATACCCCAGCAATTACCATTAAACAACTCAATATTTTTATAAAATTAATATCTTGAGCATATTCATTATGACCTAAAGCAAAAGCATAAAATGTAACCATTACAAAACTGACAACAGGTTGTAAATAAATATAACTTCCACTAATTGAAGGGGGAACTATACTTAATGCATAAATATTAAATAAATAGGCTAGAAAAGTAGTTCCTACTATAACATAGGCTACAGTTAAATAGGTATTTAAGTTAAATGCATCAAAATTAGTAGTTAAAACATCTTGAATGCCAATTGGAAACATAAATAAAAATCCAAATAAAAATACCCAGCTAATTACTGTAACGGGCTTGTATTTTTTCATTAATGGTTTCATTATAACCAAATATAAGGCATATGAACAAGCATTTAAAAACACAAATATATTTCCTAAAACAGAACTTGTTCCCCCAGATTTATTACCATATAAAACTAAAAGAATAGCGCCAGCACCACCAATTGTTATTCCAATTAATTTGTTTGCTGTGATTTTTTCTTTTAATAAAAATGCGCTAAAAATTAAAACCATTACCGGAACTGCCGTAATTATTATAGAAGCATCAATTGGAGATGTTAAATTTAAACCATGAAAAAACAATAATTGATTTGAGGCAACACCAAAGAGCCCACCAAGAATTAGTATTTTAAAATCTTTTTTTTCAATTTTTTCTTTAACTGAAGCATCTTCATTTAGTTTCGTTAGAAATATATTCCCTGTCTCTTATACACATCT
>SDWL01000138.1 GCA_004195315.1 Lutibacter sp. | reverse complement strand
ATCTTTACCTTTCCAGTACTTTTTGCCAATAATATCGTTGTCTTCAGGTAATTCTTCTAATAAAAAATTTTGAGTTTGTGCTGTAGGTTTATGTTTATTTAAATTTTTATTAATAGCTTCCGTATTTAATTTATTCTCATTTCTAAGATCAAAATTTGTAGCTGGTTGTACTTTATTAGTTGAGGAAGTAGCTTTTAATTGATAATTTCCTTTAGTAGTACCAATCTCATTATCAGTTTTTTTCGTTTTTGTAGTGTCGTTTTGTGAAAATAACTTAGCAGAGCTAAAACTAATTAGTAAAATTAAGAAAAGTGATTTTAACGTATTATTCATTTTTAGTTTTTAGATCTTATTACTAACAAAAAAAGTGCCATTTATTTTAAATTAGTACTATAAAAAAGTAAAAATAATAAAAAAAGCCCCAATTACTATTGAGGCTCTCTATTAATTGTTTGTTAAACTATTTTGAATAATGTTATTTAATCAATTCAAAACTACGTTTAATAAATTTAGTTAACTCTTCACCATGTAATAGGTTTTGTGATAGTTTCGCTAAATCAAAAGCTTGTTTTACTAAAGCTTCTTGTTTCTTTTTGGTTTTTGTAGCCAAAATTTTGCCAACCAATTCATTATTAGTGTTTACCACTAAATTATACATATCTGGGAAATTACCCATTCCCATCATTCCACCACCACCTGAAGCTTGCATTTCTTTCATTCTTCGCATAAATTCAGGTTGCGTAATAATAAAAGGATTTGCACTTGAATCCATTGCTTCCAATTGAACCGTGTATGTTTCTTTTGGAATTGCTTCTTCAATCAATGGTTTTAATGTTTCTTTTTCTTCATCAGAAAGTTTACTAATTGAAGTTTCATCTTTTTTAATTAAATTTTCAATATGATCACCATCAACTCTAACAAATTGTATATTTTCTTTTGCTCCTTCTAATTTTTGAATGAGGTGAGAAACAATAGGAGAATCAAGTAATAATACTTCATATCCTTTTTCTTTTGCAGCTTCAATATAACTGTGTTGTGATTTTTCGTTTGAAGCATACAACACAATTAATTTACCATCTTTATCTGTTTGAGTAGCTTTTATTTTTTCTGCTAATTCAAAAAAAGTAAAATAGGTGTTGTTAACTGTAGGGAACAATGCAAATTTGTCAGATTTTTCAAAAAACTTATCTTCTGAAAGCATTCCATATTCAATAATAATTTTAATATCATCCCACTTTTCTTCAAAAGCTTTACGATCGTTATTGAATAAACTAATTAATTTATCTGCAACTTTTCTTGTAATGTAACTTGCTATTTTTTTTACAGCTCCGTCAGCTTGTAAATATGAACGAGAAACGTTTAAAGGTATATCTGGTGAATCTATAACACCACGCAACATTTGTAAAAAGTCTGGAACAATTCCTTCAACATTATCAGTTACAAATACTTGATTTTGATATAATTGAATTTTATCTTTTGTTGGATCTAAGTTTTTATTCAACTTTGGGAAGTATAAAATTCCAGTTAAATTAAACGGATAATCTACATTTAAATGAATGTTGAATAAAGGTTCTTCAAATTGCATTGGATACAATTCTCTATAAAACGATTTATAATCTTCATCATTTAAATCGGCTGGAAGTTTTGTCCATGCTGGATTTGGATTATTTACAATATTAGCAATAGTGATTTTTTCTGGTTTTGCATCTTCAGGAGCATCATCAGCTAAAGGTAACGTTTCTTCGCGTGTTCCAAATTTAATTGGAATAGGCATAAATTTGTTGTATTTATTTAAAAGCTCTGTTATTTTACTCTCTTCTAAAAATTCAGTAGAATCGTCATCAATATGTAAAACAATTTCAGTTCCTCTTTCTTTTCTTTTAGTTTCTTCCAAAGTATATTCTGGACTTCCATCACATTCCCAACGTACTGCTTTTGAACCTTTTTGAAAAGATTTAGTAAATATTTCTACTTTGCTAGCTACCATAAAAGAAGAATAAAAACCTAAACCAAAATGGCCAATAATTCCTGAATCTTCAACTTTATCTTTGTATTTTTCAACAAATTCTTCGGCTCCAGAAAATGCTACTTGGTTAATATATTTTTCAACCTCTTCTGCAGTCATTCCAACTCCTTGGTCAATAATTCTAATTTCTTTTTTTTCTTTATCAATTATTACTTCAATAATTGGACTTCCAATATCTCCTTTAATTTCTCCTAGAGTAGATAAGTGTTTTAACTTAAGTGTTGCATCTGTTGCATTTGAAATTAATTCACGTAAAAATATTTCGTGGTCAGAATACAAGAATTTTTTTATAATGGGAAAAATATTTTCAGCTGTTACATTAATATTTCCTTTAGTCATATCTTTAGTTTTTAATTTTAATATTTATGTTATTTGTTAGTCAAAAAAAATACCAAACTTAGTTCTGTGACAAACTGGCATAAACTTTAATTCACTAATTTCGAATTTTAAAATAATAAGCAATGGATACAAACGATTATATTTTGGTTGAAGGTTTTAAGCATATTAGGTATCAGCAAAAAAAGTATGAAGAAAAAGAAATGATAGATAGATCAAAAGAATATTATGATTGGTTAGATAAACGAAGATCAGTTCGTCATTTTTCTGATAAACCAGTTCCAATAGAAGTTATTGAGAATATTATTAAATCGGCTTCCACTGCGCCATCTGGCGCAAATAAACAACCTTGGACATTTTGCGTTATTGAAAACCCTGAAATAAAGAAAAAAATTAGAATAGCTGCGGAAAAAGAAGAACAAAAAAGTTATAATGAGCGAATGAGTGATGAATGGTTGGAAGATTTAAAACATTTAGGAACTGATGCCAATAAACCTTTTTTAGAAACCGCACCTTATTTAATTGCAGTGTTTAAACGACAATTTGAATATGGTGAAAATGAAGAAAAACACAAAAACTATTATGTAAATGAGTCAGTTGGTTTAGCTTGTGGGTTTTTAATTTCAGCCATTCATAATGCAGGATTGGTTACCTTAACACATACGCCTAGTCCAATGCGGTTTTTAGAAAAAATACTGAATAGACCAGATAATGAACGTGCTTTTTTATTGTTGCCTGTTGGTTATGTAGCTGAAAAATCTTATGTTCCAGATATTCAGCGTAAAACACTTGAATTAGTAATGGATTTATATTAAAAAAAGGCTGTCTAGAATGTGATTAAAATTCGTTTTGTCAAACTGAGTCTGTCTAAGTTAACTTTGATTATCAATTGGTTAAAGTATTTCGATAGGCTCAATATGACATAAAATTCCAATTTTTTAACAGCCTCTTTTTATATAATATTATTGTTTGTTTTTAACATGTTTTTCTAACCATTGATCCTGTTCCCAAAGCACGTGCAATACTGATTCTTTTGCGCTATAACCGTGACTTTCTTTAGGTAACATTACCAATCTTACAGGTGCTCCAAGACCTTTTAAAGCATTAAAATAACGATCACTTTGTAGTGGATAGGTTCCTGAATTATTGTCAGCTTCACCATGTGTAAGCAATAAAGGTGTTTTCATAGTATTTGCTGACATAAAAGGAGACATTCTATAATAAATTTCTGGTGCTTCCCAATAATTTCGTTCTTCACCTTGAAAACCAAATGGAGTTAATGTTCTATTGTAAGCACCACTTCTTGCAATACCAGCAGCAAATAAATTTGAATGCGATAATAGGTTTGCAGTCATAAAGGCGCCATATGAATGTCCGCCAACAGCTACTTTAGTTCTATCAATATAACCTAAATTATCTACAGCATCAATGGCCGCTTTTCCGTTTGCAACCAATTGTTTTATAAACGTGTCATTTGGTTCTTCATCACCTTCACCAACAATTGGAAACGCTGCTTCATCTAAAATCACATAACCTCTAGTTACCCAAAATACAGGAGAACGATAGCTTGGATATGTAAATTCGTTTGAATTTGAAGTACTTTGCCCTGCACTACTTTTGTCTTTAAACTCTCTTGGATATGCCCATACAATCATTGGGTATTTTTGTCCTTCTTGGTAATTTGTTGGTAAATATAAAATTCCAGATAATTCTAATCCATCTTCACGTTGGTATTTAATTACTTCTTTATGAACATTTTGAATACTTATAAAAGGGTTCTCAAATTGTGTTAATGGAGTAAGATTATTACGTTTTTTTATATTTCTTACATAATAGTTTGGGTATTCATTTTTAGATTCAATTCTAACTATAATAGCACCTTTTTTAATATCTAAAACCGAAGAAATATCTTCAATTTTATCGGTTAAACTTGATTGGTATAATCTTTTTGTTTTTAGTGTTTTTAAATTCATTTCGTCAATAAAAGGAAATTTTCCTTTTTCACTATATCCATCTCCAATTAAATAAGCATTGTTATTTACTAAATTTAAAATTTCACGACCAAAATTATTTCTTTTAGTAACAAAATTCCCTGGGTTATTGTAATTATCTTGATAGTTTCTATTGAAAACAATTATAGGCTTTTCATTTTTGTTAGATGGATTAAACAAGTATGATCTAGTATTTCTATTATTTCTCCAATAATCATTAGCAATTGCTGTTTGATCATTTCCCCATTCAATACCATAAAAACGATCAATGGTTTTTATTATTGAAGATTTTTCTCCTGTAAAAGGTGCATCTAATTGAAATACTTCATCTCTAAAATCAACTTTATTTGCAGGATTTCCTTCGTCTAAAGCTTCACACCAAAATAGTGTAGCTGGTTTGTCTGCTCTCCAAGAAAGATTTCTTTTGCCTTTTCTAACAGCCATAAACCCTTGAGGTAAATCTTCAATTAGTGGAACTTCTAAAATTGTTTTTATAAAAGTACCATCTGAATTGTAAATATTAGTTTCAGATGCAAATCTATAATAAGGAACTAAGTAAGAAAATGGTTTTTCAATTGTTGAAACTAAAATAAAATCGCCGTTAGGTGAGAAAGATACATTTGTAAACATATCATTTTCTTTCCATAACGTTAGCTCACCATTTAAGTTTACTTTATATAATTCTGAAAGTACTAATTGTTCAAAATTATGCTCATCAGTCGGGTTTTTCAGAAGATCTTGATAAGTTCTATTTTGAGCTTTTACACCTGCTTCACTTAAAGATATAGTTGGTCCCGTAGGAACCGCTGTTTTTGTATCAATAAGTTCTTTTTTATCACTTGAGATTACTTTTAAAAGTAAAGAATTATTGTCTTTAAACCAAGAAAAAGGGTTACGCGTATTTGCATTTAAATTTGCTTCGGTTAATTTTTTTACAGATTTAGTTTGTATATCTAACACCCAAAGTTCAACGCCAGTAGTAACTGTATTGGTAAAAGCCATTTTTTCTTGGTTAGGGGACCAAGAGAAATTTGAAAATCTTCCTTTTTTAGGTAAACCAAGTACAGCTTCATTTGGATTGCTTCTGCCAACACGAATTTTAATATCGGTATAATAATTTTTTCTACTTCCAATATTAGTCATTGGATTTATTCTAAGTCCGCCAAGCCTCATTTCAGTTTCAGAAAGTTCTTCAATATTTTTGAAATTACTTCTGTATAGAAAAATAATGTTTTCGCCTTTATCATCCATTCTTATTGATGGAGCTAAAGGAGCTTCAGCTAATTCAAGGATTTCTTGTGGGGGTTTTTGGTACGTTAAATTTTCTTGGGAATGAACGAATGTACTCAAAAATAGAGCTATTAAAAAGATAATATTTTTCATTTAGATTAATTTTTTTATTTAAAATTCTATCAAATCTACTAAAACAGAAAGGTTTAATTTCCTAATAAAATGTTAAATGGCAGCAATTTATAATCTGTCTCTTATACACATCT
>SDWL01000007.1 GCA_004195315.1 Lutibacter sp. | reverse complement strand
AGATGTGTATAAGAGACAGCAATTGAGTATGCCTTTTAATTTAAGATATATTTAGGAGTTTAAAACAGTGTTTTAAACTTTTTCCAATTTGCGTACATTAATACAATACTAAGAATTGCCACTACAGCCCCAAGAGCAATTCCTTCAGGAGCTAATGCTAAATGAAATAAAATAATATTTACTGAAATTATTGCAGCAAATATTAATGCTAATCCTTTCCATTTATTAATTATTAATAAAGCTCCGGCTACAATTTCTGTAAAAGCAATAAGTGGGAACATATACCCTGTTTTTCCTAGTGCTTCCATAAAATCAGCAGGAGGACCTTCCATTGGTGGCATTGAAAGAAAGTGAAAGAACTTGTTAAGACCAAATACTAATAAAATTAATCCTAAAAGTAATCTAAGCGCCATGGTTAATTTTGAATTCATAATAATTAAAGTTTTAGTTTATAATTAGTTAATTAAGTTGTTAAAGTACAAATTTATTTACAGATGTAACCTAAGTTACTCTAATATTGTAAGTTTTTATGTCAATTTGTCGTCAAATAAAGTGGCATTGAAATTGCTTTATTATTAAAAATAAATTTTAAAAGAATGACTGAATTATTATCAAAACAGGCCTTTTTAGAAAAGGTATTTAATTTCGAAAAAAATAAAGAGTGGAAGTTTGAAGGTGATTTACCTTGTATTATTGATTTTTATGCAGATTGGTGCGGACCGTGTAAAGCAGTTGCTCCAGTTTTAGAAGAGTTAAGCAATGAATATGAAGGGAAAATTAATATTTTTAAAGTAGATACTGAAGTTGAGCAAGAATTAGCTGCTGCATTTGGTATTAGAAGTATTCCTTCTATGTTATTTGTACCAAAAGAAGGAGAACCTCAAATGTCACAAGGAGCACTTCCTAAACATCAATTAGAACAAATTATTGGAGACGTTTTAAAAGCATCAAAATAATCCTAATAAACCTCAAAAAAGTCGCACATTGTGCGGCTTTTTTTGTTAAAAATCATTTTAACTAATTAAAAGCACTTGTTTTATTTCAAGAATTTAACGTTTTACTAATACTATTTTATAGTAATTTTGGGAAAGCTCTACGTATCGGCCTTGAGTTGTTTTATAATGTACTAATAGTTAACTAAATAGGGAAAAACGAATATAAAAAAACAAATGTTATGTTGAAAAAAATTGTAAAAGGATTGGGAATTTTTATGTTAGTTTCTATCATTGTTTTAGCGATTGCTCCTTTGTTATTTAAAGACAAAATTAAAGCATCAGTTTTAAAAACTATGAATAAAAACGTTGATGCAGTACTCGCTTTTAATGAAGTTGATTTAAGTTTACTTAAAAATTTTCCAAAAGCTAGTATTATCATTTCTGATTTAAGTATTGTAAATAAGGCTTCATTTGAAAATGACACCTTATTTTATGCGAATAGCTTTGTACTTAAAATGAGTATTAAAGAACTTTTTAAAGACGAAGGAAATTCAATTAATATTGAAAGTTTTAGTAGTAAAAATGCAATTTTAAATATTATTTTTAACAAAGAAGGATTAGGAAATTATGATATTGCTTTAAAAAATAACGAAGAAATTAAGGATTCTGAAAAAAATACGCTTGCCATTAATTTTCAAAATTATAATATTGAAAATCTAAAATTTACTTATACAGATGAAGGTTCTAATATGGCACTTGTATTAGATAGTATATATCATGATGGAAGAGGCGATTTTAAAAATAAATTACTTGATTTAACGACTGAAACTACAGCAAATCTCTCATTTTCTATGGATAATAAGTCCTACATAAAAAACATGGCATTATCACTAGATGCAGTCTTGGGTTTAGATTTAGAAAATTCTACATATAGTTTTAAAGAAAATAAGGCGTTAATAAATCAGCTTCCATTAGAGTTTGATGGATTTATTCAAATGGAGGATAAAGGGCAGAAATATGATTTGAAATTTAACACACCAACTTCTTCATTCAAAAATTTTCTAGGCATGATTCCAGAGTCACATTCAGGAAATTTAAATCAAGTGAAAACATCTGGTGATTTTACTGTAAATGGAATCGTAAAAGGCACATTATCAGAAACTACTATACCAACATTTAACGTTGAAATTGTCTCAAATAACGCATCATTTCAATATCCTAATTTACCTAAATCAGTTCAAAATATTAATATAGATACGCATATTGTAAACAATACAGGAACCTTGAACGATACGTATGTAAACTTAGATAAATTATCATTTACTATTGATCAAGATGTATTTAATGCCAAAGCAACTATTAAAAACATTACAGAAAATGCCTTAATAAATGCAGAGCTTAAAGGAATTATAAATTTAGTAAATGTTACCAAAGCATATCCAATAAAATTAGAAAACCCATTAACTGGTATTTTAAAAGCGGATGTAGTTACTAGTTTTGATATGAATTCCTTAGAAAAAGGTCAATATCAAAATATTCAAAATTCTGGAAATATTAGTTTAACAGATTTTAATTATGAAGGACCAGAAATGGCAAATTCGTTTAAGATTAATGAAGCCGCTATAGCTTTTAAACCAACGCAAATTCGTTTAAATAAATTAAATGCTGAAACTGGCAGTTCAGATCTTCAGGTTTCGGGTACTTTAGATAATTTTTATGGTTTTATCTTTAAAAATCAAGTTTTGAAGGGGAATTTTAACCTAACGTCAAATAAATTTGTTGTAACTGATTTTATGACAACTTCAACAACTGATACTATCAGTCAAAAAACTTCCGAAGAAATAAAAATACCATCTTTTTTAGATTGTACTTTTTCTGCCAAAGCAACCACGGTAATTTATGATAATTTGAATTTGAAAGAGGTTTCAGGAAATCTAATTATTAAAAATGAAAGTGTTTTAGTGAAGAATTTAAAAATGAATGTTTTTGGAGGAAAAATTGGTTTAAATGGAACAGTATCAACAAAAGAAAGTACACCTAAATTTAATATGGATTTAGGACTAAATGAAGTGAATATTGCTGAGTCATTTTCACAATTAGATATGTTAAAATCAATTGCTCCAATTGCTAATACAATTAATGGAAAGCTAAATTCTACTATAAATTTATCTGGGGATTTAACGAATAATATGACCCCAGATCTTAAAACTATTTCAGGTAATTTGATAGGTGAATTATTGAATACTAAAATAAACCCAACAAATTCACAATTGCTTTCTACTTTGAGTTCAAATGTAAAATTTATAGACGTTGAAAAATTAAATTTAGATGATATAAAAATGCTATTGGCTTTTAAAAATGGTCAAGTAGAAGTAAAGCCTTTTTCATTAAAATATCAGGATATTGCTATGGAAATTGATGGTTCACATGGTTTTGACCAAAGTATGAACTATACTATAAAGTTTGATATTCCTGCAAAATATTTTGGGACTGAAGTTAATAGTTTATTAGCTAAATTAACACCTTCTGACGCTTCTGAACTTGAAAATATTCCTGTTAATGCTGTTTTATCTGGCAACTTCACAAATCCGGTAATTTCAACTGATATAAAACAAGTTTCAACTAACATTGCATCGCAATTGCTTCAAATGCAAAAAGGCAAACTAATCAATCAAGGAACAGATGCTTTAACTAAGTTTTTGGGAAACACTAAATCTTCAGGCGCAATAAATAAAATTTCTACAGATACAACGAAGAATGATAGTACTCCAAAAACTCCAATAAACCAAGTGAAAGATAGTCTTAAAAATACCCTGATTAATTTGTTTAAAAAAAAGAAAAAACAATAAGAAATCATTTTACTCCTAACTAAAAAAAATTAATCTGTCTGAAAATTTCACTTTTCAGACAGATTAAAAATAAATTATAATATACAAAAAGCTTAATTTTTAGCTTAAACCAATCCGTTTTCAATTAAATATTCTCCAATTTGTATAGTGTTAGTTGCAGCTCCTTTACGTAAGTTATCAGCAACAATCCACATATTTAAAGTGTTTGGTTGAGATTCATCTCTACGAATTCTTCCAACAAAAACTTCATCTTTATTATGTGCATATATTGGCATTGGATATGTATTTGTATCTAAATTATCTTGCACAATAACACCAGGTGTTTGACTTAATAATTTACGAACATCACCTAAATCATAATCATTTTCAAACTGAACATTTACAGCTTCAGAGTGTCCACCAGATGTTGGAATACGAACCGCAGTTGCAGTTACAGAAAAAGAGTCATCTCCTAATATTTTCTTAGGTTCTTTCACTAATTTCATTTCTTCTTTTGTGTATCCGTTATCTAAAAATACATCACAATGTGGTATTGCATTTCTGTTTATTGGATAATGATACGCCATTTCACCTTTAATTCCATTAGTTTCATTTTCTAATTGTTGAACAGCTTTTATACCTGTTCCTGAAACTGATTGATATGTAGAAATAACCACACGTTTCATAGTATATTTTTTATGCAAAGGCGCTAAAGCCATTACCAATTGTATGGTTGAACAATTAGGATTTGCTATAATTTTATCTTCTTTAGTAAGTACATTTCCATTAATTTCAGGCACTACCAATTTTTTAGTAGGATCCATTCTCCAAGCTGAAGAATTGTCTATTACTGTTGTTCCAACTTCAGCAAATTTAGGAGCCCAAATTTCAGATGTAGTTCCTCCTGCTGAAAATAAAGCAATCTCAGGTTTTAAATCAACAGCATCTTGCAAACCAATAACCGTATAATTTGTTCCTTTATAGGAAATTTGTTTACCAACCGATCTTTCAGAAGCCACAAGAATTAATTCAGTAAGCGGAAAATTTCGTTCTTCTAAAACTTTCAACATCACATTTCCTACCATTCCGGTTGCGCCTACAACTGCTACTTTCATCTTTTATTATTTTATAAGTTTATTACTTATGCAAATTTCACAAAAAAATGCAATAGAAGCAGTAATTAATTGAAAATTAACACATAAATATTTTTTTGTTAAAATTTATTTTAAAAAATACTATTTTGGAAGAAGCTGTTAACTAATTTAATGAGAAACAGATACTTGTTTAAATAGGTATAATTTTTGATGCAATTATAAAAACTAATTATGAAAAAAACGACACTGTTTTTAATCTTTACGCTTTCATCATTTTTATCTTTTTCACAATATATTGAAGGAAAAGTAGTAGATGCCAATACCAATAAACCTATTGAAGGTGTTAATGTGTATATGGAAGGAATAAATAGAGGAGCTATAACCAATGAAAAAGGAAATTACTACTTAAAATTTCCTTATGAGATTGTGAAAAATGATGTTATTAGTTTCTCACATATAGCTTATAAAGAGTTAGAAATTCCCTATGTGCAAAAGAAAAAAGAATACACAGTTCAATTAATAATTGATTTAAAAAAATTGGAAGAAGTGAAAATTTCTGAAAAGAGAAATCTAAAACAAAGTATTTCTTATAAAAAACTTTCATCTATGAAAAATGGAGTGCATTCTTTTGGCTCAATATTAATAGATGATAAAATTTATGTTGTTGGTGGAGATATTTCTTTTTCAAATAATGAATTTAGAAAAGTATTAG
Organism: Lutibacter sp.; assembly: GCA_004195315.1. Lineage (GTDB taxonomy): Bacteria > Bacteroidota > Bacteroidia > Flavobacteriales > Flavobacteriaceae > Lutibacter. Next base: position 15,996 of record SDWL01000007.1, on the reverse strand, counting down.
AATATGACCCAGATAGGGCTTTTCAAAAACTTCTTCAAGGAGTAATACATAACTCTAAGAAAGTAAGTTATAATGGTGATTTACAAACGTATGACATAAAAAATGATAGTTGGATAAAATCAAAATCAAAATTTAAAAAAAGAGCATATCACAATTTAAATTTTTACAATAATAAAATATATGTGGTAGGAGGTAAAAATATTTCAGCAAATGGTAAATTTGAATATTTAGATGATAAAATAGAAGTTTTTGATGTAATTAAGGACACTGTAATTATTGACAATACAAATCCGCACCAAGCTGTAGATTTTGCTTCATTTACCTATAATGATAGTATGATTTTAATGGGCGGATCTCTAAAATTAAAAAATAATGGGTTTAAAGAGTATTCTAATAAAGTCCATTTGTATGATATTAAAACTGGGAATTGGTATCAATTAGGGAATATGCCTATTGCAAAAGAAGTAAAAGGTATTTTAATAGAGGATAAAATTTATTTAATAGGTGGTTATAATAACAAACCATTATCTTCTCTAGAAACTTTTGATTTAACAACTCAAAAATGGAAAAAAGAAGGAAATCTTTTTTATGGAATAAGTAAACCTGCAATTACACATAAAGATCATATGATCTATTTTTTTAATGATGAGAAAATAAGCACATACAACGTTCTTACTAAAGAATTAAATGAGTATTTAATAGATTTACCTTTGGAAGCTTCTGAATTGTATTACTCTAATAACACATTATATATGTTGGGAGGTTTTAGAAAAAATAGTTACTCTCTTTTTCCATCAAAAGGCCTTTTTAGTATAGACATAGCTGAATTTAATAAAACAAAAGTTATTAATTCAAAAACACTTTAGTATTTTATTCAATTTTAAACCCATTATTCTATTGAAAGACTAATAGTTGTCATAAAATATGTAATTTTGCAAAAAATCAAAAAAGAATGACTACTACAGGAAAAATAGAATTAATGGCTCCTGCCGGAAATTTTGAATCAATGCAAGCGGCTTTAGATAACGGCGCTGATTCAATATATTTTGGTGTTGAGCAATTAAATATGCGCGCAAGAGCATCTATTAACTTTACCTTAGATGATTTACAAGAAATTTCAGACAGATGTAAAGCTAAAAATGTAAGAACGTACCTTACATTAAATACAATTATTTACGATCACGATTTAACCATTGTTAAAACCTTAATTCAAAAAGCAAAAGATGCAGATATTACAGCTGTAATTGCTATGGATCAGGCTGTAATTTCCTCTGCAAGAGCTATTGGAATGGAAGTCCATATTTCAACTCAAATAAATATTACCAATATTGAAACGGTTAAATTTTATGCTATGTTTGCCGATACAATGGTTTTGAGTAGAGAATTAAGTTTACGTCAGGTGAAGAAAATTACCGAGCAAATTGTGAAAGAAAATGTTTGTGGACCTTCAGGAAATTTAGTTGAAATCGAAATTTTTGGTCACGGTGCTTTATGTATGGCGGTTTCTGGAAAATGTTATATGAGTTTACATTCAGCTAATTCTTCAGCAAATAGAGGTGCTTGTAAACAAAATTGCAGAAAAAAATACACCGTTATTGATCAGGAAACAGGATTTGAAATGGAATTGGATAATGAGTATATAATGTCTCCAAAAGATTTATGTACTATAGATTTTTTAGATCAAATTGAAGACGCAGGTGTAAAAGTTTTAAAAATTGAAGGAAGAGGAAGAGCGCCTGAATATGTTGCCAATGTAATTAAATGTTACCGAGATGCTATTGATAGTATTGAAGCTGGAACTTACAATAAAGAAAAAGTAATTTCTTGGATGTTAGAACTAGAAAAAGTGTACAATCGTGGTTTTTGGAGCGGTTATTATTTAGGTCAAAAATTGGGAGAATGGAGTAACGGATCAGGAAGTCACGCAACACAAAAGAAAGTGTATATTGGAAAAGGAATGCATTATTTTCCAAAATCTAACATTGGAGAATTTAAAATTGAAGCGTACGACATTACTGTTGGTGATACTATTTTAATTACAGGACCAACAACTGGAGCACGAGAAATGGAAGTAAAAGGAATGTTTGTAAATGATGTAAAAGCAGAAAAGGGCAAAAAAGGAGATTCTGTTACCATTCCATTAGAATTTAGAATTAGACCATCAGATAAATTATATAAAATTGTCGAAAATAAAGTAGAAGCTTAAATGGTAATTATAACATTGCAAAGAGCCAAGTGCATTGGTTGTAATTATTGTGTAGAATTGGCACCTGCTCAGTTTCAAATGTCAAAAAAAGATGGAAAAGCGGTATTGCTTCACTCTAAAGAAAAAAAAGGCTTTTTTACCATTAAATCTCCTGACGAAACTATTTTTGATGCGAGTATAAAAGCCAAAGAAGCTTGCCCATCAAAAATTATTGATGTAAAACAAACGTAAAATCCATTTTTTAACGTTTTACAGTTGGTAATTTTAATTTATCTTTACAAATTAGTGAAGATGGTAAAATTGAATTTTCAATTTTATTTAACTCAAAATAAATTTAGAAATATATGAGCTGTAATAGTTGCTCTTCAGATATAAATAGTGTTCCAAAGGGTTGTAAAAGTAATGGAAGTTGTGGCACGGATGCCTGTGAAAAGCTTTCGGTATTCGACTGGCTAGGGAATATGGCTTTACCAACAGGCCAAGAACCAGTTAACATTGTAGAAGTTCGTTTTAAAAATGGGCGAAAACATTTTTATAGAAATCTAGATAATTTACCCATTTTAATAGGTGATATTATTGCTGTTGAAGGAAATCCAGGGCATGATATTGGTACAGTTTCACTTACAGGTGAATTAATTAAAGTACAATTAAAAAGAAAAGGGATAGCGGTTGACAGTGAAGAAATTAAAAAAATATATCGAAAAGCCTCTCAAAAAGATATAGATATTTGGACAGCCTCAAGAGATAAAGAATACGACACGCAGTTTCGTGGTAGAGAAATTTTAGGAAGGTTAGGGTTAAAAATGAAACTTTCTGACGTTGAATATCAAGGAGATGGAAATAAAGCTACATTTTATTATACTGCTGAAGAACGTGTTGATTTTAGACAATTAATTAGAGATTTTGCAGGAGCTTTCAACATTAGAGTTGAAATGAAACAAGTTGGTTTACGACAAGAAGCAGCCAGACTTGGAGGTATTGGTTCTTGTGGTAGAGAACTTTGTTGTTCAACTTGGTTAACAGATTTACGTAACGTAAATACATCTGCAGCACGCTACCAACAATTATCTTTAAATCCTCAAAAATTAGCAGGTCAATGTGGTAAATTAAAATGTTGTCTAAATTACGAACTAGATACTTATTTAGATGCGTTAACAGGTTTTCCAAGACAAGATATCGAATTAAAAACTGAAAAAGGAGATGCTTTTTTTATTAAAATGGATATTTTCAAAGGTTTACTTTGGTATACCTATAAAGAAAACAGAGCTAAGTGGTTTAAACTTTCTTTAGAACAAGTTCAGGAAATAATTGCTTTAAATAAAGATAATGAAGTTGCACATTCTTTAGAGGAATATGAAGCTGATATTAAAGTAGTTGCTAAAGTTGAATTTGAAAATGTGGTTGGACAAGATAGTTTAACAAGATTTGATGTTCCAATCCGGAAAAAGAAAAGAAATATTAAAAATAAATCTAAAAACAATCAAAATCAACCTAAAAAGACTGTTGAAGATCAAAAAAAAAGAAATCAACCTTATAGGAAACTTTCTGAAGGAAAAACAAAAACAAATCAGCCCGTAAAAAAGCAAAATCCGAATCAGCAAAAACAGGTTCAAGCTGGACAAAAACCAGCACCAAATCAGCCAAATCCTAATAAAAGCAGAAATAAAAAAAGAAGACCACCTAGAAAAAGTGAAAACGATACTAAAAATACATAAATATATAACGATACTTATAATTTCGTTTTTGTTATTTTCATGCAATTCAAATATGTTTTTTGATAAATATAAAGCTATTGAAAACCATCAATGGCACTCTGAAAATAATATTGATTTTATTGTAAGTAACTCAGATACTATTTCTACCAGAAATGTGTTTATAAACATTAGAAACAATAAAAAATACGAGTTTAGCTCATTGTTTTTAATAGCAAAAATGGAATTTCCTAGTGGATATAAAGTGGTTGACACTTTAGAATACGAAATGACTGATGCTTATGGAAATTGGCTAGGTTCTGGTTTTACGGATATTAAAGAAAATAAACTTTTTTATAAAGAAAATGTTGTTTTTTCTGAAAAAGGAGATTATAAATTTAGTGTTCAGCATGCAACCAGAAATGTAAATGATATTGAAGGGGAAATTTCTTTGCAAGGCATTACCGATGTAGGTTTAAGAATAGAAAAAGTTAAAAAATGAAAAAAAAGGCAACTACTAACAACCAGTTTCCAAAATATATAAAATGGTTTTGGATTACTATTTTAGGGGGAACTTCAGCAATAATATTATTGTTTTTATTAGCTTCTTGGGGCATTTTTGGAAAATTACCTTCATTTGAAGAATTAGAAAATCCAGAACATAATTTAGCTACAGAAGTTATTTCAATAGAAGGCAAAACATTGGGTAAATATTTTAAAGAGAATAGAACTCCAGTAAAATTTAAAGATTTGCCGGAAAACTTAATAAAAGCTTTAGTTGCAACTGAAGACGAACGTTTTTATGAACATTCAGGTGTTGATTTTAAAGCAAGTGTTCGTGCCGTTGTGATGCTTGGTAAAGGTGGAGGTGGAAGCACAATAACACAGCAATTAGCAAAACAACTATTTCATGGGGAAGGCTCAAAAAACTTAGCAGAAAGAATACTTCAAAAAGTTAAGGAATATGTAATTGCCGTTCAATTAGAACGCCAATATACCAAGCAAGAAATTATAACAATGTACTTAAACAAGTACGATTTTTTAAATTTAGCTGTTGGAATTCGTTCAGCATCTCGTATTTATTTCGGAAAAGAACCTATTGATTTAACAATCTCAGAGTCTGCAATGTTGGTGGGAATGCTAAAAAATGCATCGTATTATAACCCACTTAGAAGAGAACAATTAGTAAAAAATAGGAGAAATACGGTTTTAGGACAAATGTTTAAAAATGAATTTATTACAGAAGTGCAAAAAGATTCATTACAACAAAAAGGTTTAGAGTTGAATGTAAATAAGGAAACACACAGTGATGGTTCTGCTACCTATTTTAGAGAATATTTACGTAATTACATGAAAAGGTGGATTAAAAACAATCCTAAACCTGACGGAACTGAATATAATTTACACCGCGATGGGCTTAAAATTTATGTAACTATAGATTCTCGTATGCAAAAACATGCTGAAGAAGCCATGAAAGAGCATATGTCTAATCTTCAAAGAATATTTTTTAAAGAACATAAAAAAAACAAAACAGCTCCTTTTTATGATATAGATAAAAAGCAAATTGCTGTGACTATGGGACAAGCAATGAAACGTTCTAATCGTTGGAAAAGAATGAAAAAGAATGGCGCTTCAGAAAAAGAAATTAGGGCTTCTTTTAAGGAGAAGACAAATATGAAAATATTTTCTTATAAAGAAGATATAGATACATTAATGTCACCACTTGATTCTATTCGTTATTACAAACATTTTTTAAGATCAGGATTATTGTCTATTGAGCCACAATCTGGTCATATAAAAGCTTGGGTTGGTGGTATAGATTACAAAAATTTTCAATTTGATGCAGTAAAACAACAAAAACGCCAAGTAGGTTCTACATTTAAACCTTTTGTGTATGCAACAGCTATCAATCAATTAAATTTATCACCCTGTGATAAATTCCCTAATACGCCATATACAATTCCAAAAGAAAAATATGGAATGCCAGAAGATTGGACTCCAGTAAATTCAGGAGGGAAGTATGGAGGGGAACTTACTTTAAAACAAGCATTAGCAGGCTCTGTAAACGTTATTACAGCAAAATTAATTGATATGGTACGCCCTGAAAATGTGGTAAGTTTAGCAAAAAGATCAGGTATAAAAAGTGATATCCCTGCAGTTCCAGCAATTGCTTTAGGATCAGTAGATTTATCACTATATGAAATGGTAGGAGCCTATGCAACTTTTGCAAACAAAGGGTTAAGGGTTGAACCAATGATGTTGTTAAAAATTGAAGATAAAAATGGAACAGTTTTAGAACAATTTATTCCAGATTCAAAAGAAGTTTTAAGTGAAGAGTCTGCTTATGTTGTAATTAATTTATTAGAAGGTGTTACAGACGCTGGTTCAGGAATTCGTTTACGTACACAATGGGGGTCTTACCCAGATAATGTGGCAACAGGCTATCCTTATAAATTTACAAACCCAATTGCAGGTAAAACTGGAACAACTCAAAATCAATCAGATGGTTGGTTTATGGGAATTGTACCAAATTTAGCTACGGGCGTTTGGGTTGGCGCAGAAGATAGAGCAGCTCATTTTGCAGGGATTACCTATGGGCAAGGAGCTTCTATGGCGTTACCAATTTGGGCCTTGTATTATCAAAAATTATATGCAGATTCAACATTAAATGTGAGTCAGGAAGAATTTGAAAAACCTAAAAATTTAAGTATCGAACTTAATTGTATTGAAGGGAATGATAAAGATGGAAATCTGAATGAACTAATTGAAGAGATTCCAGAATTTTAATAAATAAAGTTATTATGATAAATAAAGTAGTTAAAAATGCTAAAGAAGCCTTACAAGGTGTAGAAGACAGTATGACTTTTATGCTTGGAGGGTTTGGTTTGTGTGGAATACCTGAAAATTGTATTTCGGAATTAGTAGAATTAGGAACTAAAGATTTAACATGTATATCTAATAACGCAGGAGTTGACGATTTTGGCTTGGGACTGCTGTTAAAAAAGCGTCAAATTAAAAAAATGATTTCTTCTTATGTAGGAGAAAATGATGAGTTTGAAAGACAAATGCTTTCAGGTGAACTTGATGTAGAATTAATTCCACAAGGAACTTTAGCGGAAAGATGTAGAGCTACAGGAGCAGGAATTCCAGCATTTTATACACCTGCAGGATACGGAACTGAAGTGGCTGAAGGTAAAGAAACTAGAGAATTTAATGGTAAAATGTATGTATTAGAACATGCTTTTAATCCAGAGTTTGCAATGGTGAAAGCGTGGAAAGGAGACACATCAGGAAATTTGATTTTTAAAGGAACAGCACGTAATTTTAATCCTATGATGGCAATGGCCGGTAAAATTACCATTGCTGAAGTTGAAGAATTAGTTGAGGTAGGTGAATTAGATCCAAATCAAATTCATACTCCAGGTATTTTTGTTCAACGTATTTTTCAAGGAACAAATTATGAAAAGAGAATTGAGCAAAAAACTGTAACTCCAAAATCTTAAAATCATGGGTTTATCTAAGCAACAAATAGCACAGAGAATTGCACAAGAATTACAACATAATTGGTATGTAAATTTAGGAATTGGAATTCCAACTTTAGTGGCCAATTATGTACCTAAAAACATAGATGTTGAATTTCAGTCTGAAAATGGTTTGTTAGGGATGGGACCTTTCCCAATTGAAGGAGAAGAAGATGCAGATTTAATTAATGCAGGGAAACAAACTGTTACTATTTTAAAGGGTGGTTCTTTGTTTGATTCAGCATTAAGTTTCGCTATGATTCGCGGCCAACATGTTCAATTAACGGTTTTAGGAGCGATGGAAGTAGCTCAAAACGGAGACATAGCAAATTGGAAAATACCAGGGAAATTAGTAAAAGGTATGGGAGGAGCGATGGATTTAGTGGCTTCAGCAGAAAATATTATTGTTGCAATGATGCACACAAATAAAGCTGGTGAATCAAAAATCTTGAAAAGTTGTTCTTTGCCGTTAACTGGTGTAAATTGTGTTAAAAAAGTGGTCACAAATTTGGCTGTTTTAGAAATAAAAAATAATGCTTTTTATTTAATAGAAAGAGCTCCTGGAGTTTCTGTTGAAGAAATTAAAGCAGCAACAGAAGGAGATTTAATTATTGAAGGAGAAATTCCAGAAATGAAATTTGAATAGAAGCAAGCAAACAACCGTACTTCCTTTTTTAGAAAAATTAAAACTTTATGAAAATTATATCATACAACGTAAACGGAATTAGAGCTGCTTTAAATAAAGGTTTTATAGCTTGGTTACAAGCTGCAAACCCTGATGTAGTTTGTATTCAAGAAACAAAAGCACACAAAGAACAACTAGATTTAAGTTTATTTGAAGAAGCTGGTTATCCCTTTCATTATTGGTTTTCAGCTCAAAAAAAAGGGTATAGTAGTGTCGCTATTTTATCAAAAACAGAACCTAAACATATTGAATACGGAACAGGTATTGAAACAATGGATTTTGAAGGCAGAAATTTGCGCGTAGATTTTGACGATTTTTCCGTGATGAGTTTGTATTTACCTTCCGGAACAAATGATGCTCGTTTAGAATTTAAGTTAACATATATGGCTCAATTTCAGAAATATGTGAATAATTTAAAAAAAGAAATTCCAAATATCATTATTTGTGGCGATTATAATATTTGCCATACTGAAATTGATATTCACAATCCAAAACAAAACAAAAATACTTCAGGATTTTTACCTGTAGAGCGTGAATGGTTAGGAGGTTTTATTAATAGCGGATTTGTAGATTCTTTCAGACATTTAAACAAAGATCCACATCAATATTCTTGGTGGAGTTATAGAGCAAATGCCAGAAATAATAACAAAGGTTGGCGAATAGATTACAATATGGTAAGTGAACCAATGAAAGATAGAATTAAAAGAGCCTATATTTTACCAGAAGCTAAACATTCTGACCATTGCCCAATAGTTGTTGAAATTGATTAATTAAAAAATAAAACCTCAAGATGTTTAAAAAAATAATAGTTGTATTTGTTATTATGTTCACATTAAATTCGTGTGTTTCAAAAAAATTGTATCAGGAATTAGATGATAAGTATACTAATTTACGATCGTCAAATTCAGCTTTAATTAAAGAAAAAGATGATTTATTAGCTTCAAAAAAAGGATTGGAAGTTGATTTAGAAAAACTTAAAAATGAATATGCAAATTTATCAAATCAAAAAGAAATTTTGGATAGCGAGTTTGAAGCACTTCAACATAAATTTAAAAATTTAGATGAATCGTACACGTTACTTTCAGCACAGAGTTCAAAAAAATTAGCAGAACAAGCTAAGAAAAATCAAGATTTGTTAGCTCAACTTGAAGAAAAAGAAAAAAATCTTACAGCTGAAAGTACACGATTAGAAAACCTTCAGAAAGAATTAAGTAAACGTTCTTTACAAATAAATGAACTTCAAAGTTTAATTGATGCGAAAGAAGCTCAAATGCAACAATTAAAAAATGCTATTTCAAACGCATTACATAATTTTGAAGGTAAAGGATTGACAGTGGTTCATAAAAACGGCAAGATTTATGTTTCCATGGAAAATAAATTATTGTTTGACTCTGGAAGTTGGGCTGTTGGTGTTGAAGGTAAAAAAGCAGTAGAACAATTAGCAAGTGTTTTATCTAAAAATAAGGATATAAATGTTTTGATTGAAGGCCACACAGATAACGACCCTTATTCAAGTGTAGTTTTATTAGATAATTGGGATTTATCTGTAAAAAGAGCAACAGCCATTGTTAGAATTTTAAAAGCGAAAGGAGTAAACCCAACTCAAATAACTGCCGCAGGAAGAAGTGAATTTATACCTGTTGACACAAATGAAACAAAAGCTGGGAAAGCAAAAAACAGAAGAATTGAAATTATTTTAGCTCCTAATTTTGATGAAATTTCAAAACTTTTAAATGAATAAAATTTTAATGAATAAAGTAATTTATATAGCATTTTTATTAGTTGTTAATTTCGGTTTTTCTCAAACTGAATTAGACTCTTTAAACCTTAAAAAAATTGAAGACACCAAAGAAATGTTTTCAGATAAAGACACCTTATTTTTTAAAAAATCAGACTCACTAACCTTAAAAATTCATAAAGAAGCTACCTTAATTGATAGCTTATGGATGAATGAATTAATAAATTCACCATTATACGACACTATTCAATATGTGTTAAGAGATGATGAGATTTTAACTATAGATTTAGAAGAATTACCAACCGATTTGTTAAAAGAAAGATTAAAGGTTTTAAACAGTAAAACACCATTTAATATTGAATACAATAGGCAGTTAGAACAAATAATTAAAAATTATTTAAGCCGAAGGAAATCTTCATTTTCAGGTTTAATGGAAAAAGCTCGTTACTATTTTCCAATGTTTGAGGAGCAATTAGATAAATACGATATTCCATTGGAAATGAAATATTTGGCAATTGTAGAATCTGCTTTAAAACCAAGAGCACGTTCACGCGTAGGAGCAACAGGCTTATGGCAGTTTATGTATCAAACAGGAAAACAATTTGATTTAAATGTAAGCTCCTATGTTGACGAACGTTCAGATCCATACAGAGCTACAGAAGCAGCTTGTAAATATTTATCGAGTTTATATAAAATATTTGGAGATTGGGATTTAGCATTGGCTGCTTATAATTCTGGACCAGGAAATGTAAATAAAGCAATAAGACGCTCAGGAGGAAGTAAAAATTATTGGAACATTCGCCATAATTTACCTAGAGAAACCGCCGGATATGTGCCTGCTTTTTATGCAACATTGTACATTTTTGAATATGCTAATGAGCACAATATAAAAGCAAAAGAAAGTGCCATCACTTATTTTGAAACAGATACAGTTCAAGTACAACGACAATTAACTTTTGAACAAATTTATGAGACTTTAAATGTTGATATTGAGGTTCTTCAATTTTTAAATCCACAATATAAATTAGACATTATTCCATATATAAAAGGGAAAAATTACACGCTTGCTTTACCTATAAAAGACATTGGAAATTTTATTAGCAATGAGCAGCAAATTTACGCGTATGCAAGTGTTGAAGATGCAAAAAGAGAGAAGCCTTTACCTGAGTTTATTGAAATGAACAATCGCATAACATATAAAGTTAAAAATGGTGATTATTTAGGAAAAATAGCAGATAATTATGGTGTTTCAGTTTCGAAAATTAAACAGTGGAACAATATGCGAAGTACACGTTTACGTATTGGGCAACGCTTAACAATTTATCCAAGAAAATTGAATGTCGTAACTACTTCAAATTCTTCAAAACAAACAAAAAAAACTTCAAAAACAGCAATACCAAAAGGTGAATTTAATACGTACACAGTAAAATCTGGCGACTCCTTATGGTTAATTGCTCAAAAATTCGCAAGTGTTTCTGTTCAAAATATTAAAGAGTGGAATAATATTTGGAGTGTTAAAAGTTTACAACCAGGAATCAAATTAAAAATATTTAATAAATAATTATTAGTGATTGTAGCTGACCATTTAAAAAGAATAAAAATCAACAGATGAAAAAATTAGGAATCCTTTTAGTAATAGTTTCTTTTTTAATTTCTTGTGAATCAGGAAAAAATCAAAGAGTATTGATGGATGCAAACGGGAGAATCAACAACTTGCTTATTGTAATGAAAAATAGCGAATGGCAAGGGGAAATAGGTGATGAATTACGAAAATTTATAGCTGAGCCTGTTTTAGGATTACCTCAACCCGAATCTCAATTTGAAGTTTCTCAAGTGCCTTTAGAAAGTTTTGGAAGCATGTTTAAGGCAAGCAGAAGTATATTGAAGGTTGGAATTAGTGATAAAAATTCCTTTACTATAGGTACAGATGTTTACGCGGCACCTCAAAAAATAATTACTATTACAGGTAAAAGTAAAGATGATTTGATAAATGAGATTCAAAAAAATAGTTCAAAAATTGTTTCAGAATTTAAAAATTCAGATTTAAGAGCAATAAGAAAAAAAATACTTAATAAATACTGGAAACCTTCAACTATTGAGACTTTTAAGCAGCAAGGATTTTCGTTAAAAATTCCACGAAATTACAATAAAGTGGAAGATAATGGCAACTTTGTTTGGTACCGTTACCATTTATCTGGTGGAAACAGTATGGAGTTAATGTGTTATACGCTTCCAATTACATCAGAAGATGATGAAAATGGAAATAACATTGTTTTAAATAGAGATGAGTTTGGTAAAAAGAACATTCCTGGTCAAATAGAAGATTCTTATATGATGACAGAAGAAGCGTATACTCCACATATTTTTGAGGTAGAGTTGGATGGGAAAAAAGCATTTGAAGCTAGAGGGAAATGGGAGGTGAAAAATGTATATATGGCCGGTCCTTTTTTAAGTTATACAGTTGTTGATAAAAAAAACAACAGGTTAATTGTAGTTGAAGGTTTAACATACGCGCCTTCGGTTAACAAACGTGATTACATGTTCGAATTGGAAGCCGTTTTAAAAACATTAAAAATAGATTAAAAATCACAAAATTCAAATAGGCAATAATCAACGTCCTCTTCTGAGGCTGACCTACTATTGACATTTAGTCTCGAATCCTTTCGAATAGTTAACAAAAATCAAAAAAACGCGTATATATGACATTGAAGAGTTATAGAAATGACGATTTTTAATCCTTATATTTTGTAAATATAGAAGATGGTAATACCCGCATTAACCTTTATATAATTTGTTAAACTCACTAATAAAGGTTGTAAAAGAGGATCCTAATTATGACAATATTTTATGTCTAGGAACCGGTAAAGAAGCCTATTCAAGAAAATAAAACACTAGAAATTTTCCTTTATCTTTTCGAGAAACTTCTAGTTTTTAAATTTAATTTAAGATTTAACCCTACAGATGATAAATCGATATTTTCAGAACTTATTGACTTTAATGCATATTTAAAAAACGGTTCTAAAATTATAGATTGACCACCATTTTTAAAAGGTAATTCTACACCAAAAGAGAAATTTAGAATATTTCCAAAGTTAAAATTGGTCAAAGAACCTCTCGATTCTTTATCTGTTCTAAAAGTATTTACAATATCAGATGTCCTAACTAAGGCTCCAAATTCATTGATAGATTCTGAATATATAGTACTACTCTGTTGAAATGTAGACTCAATATCTTCTTTAAGGTAGCTTACAGAGGATAAACCAACAGCTATAAACATATCGCTATTACTCATTGAAAAATTATACTTTAAATTAATAGGAATATCCAGCCCAGTTAAAACTGCTCTTTTTGACTTTAGTTGAGAACCACTTGCTAATACAACCAAGGAATTCTCTTGTAAATTTAATTTTTGATTACTTACTAATAACCCTGTATTGATGTCGAAATTTTTATAAATTGGAATATCCAATAAAATGCCACCTCCAAGGCTCACATTAGAATTTTGATTTCCCTGATCATAATTAACTATAGAACTCACTGCTAACCCAACAGTGATTTTTTTACTCTTATTTGTTTTCTCGTGTTGTAATCCAGTAATCGAATTATCATCTTGTAATTGTAAGTCAAGAGGAAATGTGCTAGTACTAGCCAATAATTCTTCTTGATTTTGAACATCAATTGCATCGTTCGAAATATCATCAATTTTTTTGGACTTAGTTGTTTTTTCTAATTCTGAGTTTAAAGTTGAAATTTTAGGGTAATCAATAGTTAAATCGTAGTGATCATATTTTGGATTTGAAAATAAAAGATGATCCACAAAATATAAATTATCTAGGTTGTATTTATTATTCTCATTGAAAACCAAAACCTCTTTAACATGTTTTATGCCCTCTTTTTCTTTCTTATACACGTTGGTGTTGGTGGCGTATTCTTTTTTTTGTACTAACTCAACAAGGGTCTTCGTAGCTTGTTTTAAATTGTTCTTTTTACTATTGATGGGGGTAATTCTTTTTTTACTTTCCAATGTAATATTAACTTGCTTATCGCTAGTTTTACCTATTGAATCATGTTTAATTACACCCTTTTTTTTATTAATTAAAGTTGGTTTGTTAATTTGTACTGTTAAGTTTTGAGAGTTTTCAAAAAACACAAAACTTCCTATTCCTCCTAAGAATACAAAAAGAACTATTACAGCTACGTATTTACTATAGTTTTGAACAAAATGACGTTCATCATTAGATGGTTTTTTTGCTAATAGCTTCTCCCAATCTGCCGAATTATATGCTTCCTCTTTGTTATCAAAGACCTCTTTGATTCTCTCACTAAACTTATTATCGAGCTCTTCTTTCATTTGAACATTTATGTGTTTTACTTAATAATATTCTCAATTTATGTTTTGCTCTGGTTAAAAATGTTCTAGATGAACTAATTTTAATATCGAGTTCCTTGGCTATTTCCTTATGACTAAACCCCTGAATTTCGTATAAGTTAAACACCATTCTGTGCATTTTCGGTAAACTATCTAGCATCTCTAAAATATCTTCGGCATTTAATTTATCAATTACATTTTCATTTACCTCTGGAAGATTTAAATCCACAATATCTAAATGATAATAATGCTTCTTATTCATCCGATAACTATCTATGGCTGTATTGATGATGATTTTTCTTATCCATGCCTTAAATGATTGATCTGGATTAAAATTATCAATCGTTACAAAAACCTTTATAAAACTATCATTCATAATATCCACCGCTTCTTCTCTAGAATATGTTTTTAGCCTAGCAATATTAAAAGCGTATCCGTAAAAGTGTTTGTATAGCAATTGCTGAAAACCGACCTTCCTCTCTTTAACACCTTCAATCAGCTTATTTTCAATCGAATCTTTGTAAAAATTATCTTCCAACTTAGATAGTATTGCGAACCTTTGTTCTTATGGGTTTAATCAAATAATTCATGAGATTAATTTTTAATCTCATGAATTATCTGTTCTTCATATTTATAAAACCTATGCAAATATATAATTTTCACCCTGTTTTAACCAAGCACGAACTGAGCTATTAAAATGTTTCAGTAAATTGATAAAAATTAAATTTATTATACATAAGAGTGATATCCTTCTTAAGGAGTATAAATATTTATTAATTATGGATATTCACCAATTCAATTTCAAATACTAAAATTGAAAATGGAGTTGGCTTGTTACCAATCAATCCATTTCCCACAAGGTCTTCTCTAATAGTTTCAGGTAATACTTGTAAACCCTCTGCATAAGCTAAATCGGAAGGGATAATAATAGAAGACTTTCCTCCTTTTTTCATCAACATAATTGCTTCTTCTAATCCTTTTATAACTTTATTATCTCCAAGTCTAAAATTAAAATCTTCACCTTCTTTTGAACTTTCTATAATTTCTCCATCTAAACCTTTTAACATATATTGGATGCTTACATTTTGCCCATTAGTTGGAGCATCACCCTCTCCTTCAAGAATACTTTTAAAATAAAGTCCTTTTGAAGTAGGTGCAATATTTTCAATACTATTATCTAGAATATAAGCATCTATAATACTAGCTTCAACTGCTTGTTGTTCTTCGGCACTTTCAATTTTTACAACTTTAAGATCAACAATAATTATTGCATTAGTAGGAATCAAATCCTCATAAGAGTAAAATCCGAAAGCTAAAGAAGAAGGAATAAAAAATCTAAATGTTTCTCCTACTTTCATTTTTGAAACACCAAATTTTAATCCAATAGGTATAAGTGCTTCATTCGTGTTTTTGAATTTTACAGGAGTTCCAGATACTTCTAGAACACTACCCACTTCAGTGCCATCTAAAAGAGTCATTGTATAATATGTTGATACGATATCATCATCTTCTACTTTGGCTCCTTCTTCGTTACTTTCAAGAGCAGCATAAAAATAACCGGCTTCAGTTTCTTCTGCTTCAATTTCATTTTCGGTTAAATAATCTACTATTAATTGCTTATCAACCATTCTTTGATCTATGCTATCATCACTCTCGCATCCTTGTAAAAAAAATAAGGCTGTTGAGACTAGGAATAAATTTAAAAATAGTTTGTTTAAATTCAATTTGGTACTTTTCATAATTATATTATTAATTGTTTAAAATTTACATTCATATCTCAATACGG
>SDWL01000538.1 GCA_004195315.1 Lutibacter sp. | reverse complement strand
AGATGTGTATAAGAGACAGGTGCTGTTTAACAATTCTATTTTTTACAAGTATTAAATGAGGCTGTTTGTTGTGTTGTTTTAAAGCTGAAGATTTCATAATTTTTTGTTTATAGGGGTTGAAAATAATAACTTAAGCTGAGTTAATGGTTTATTTTTTTATAAAAATATGAGTAAAATAATTTCTGTTTTCGCTATTGGAATCCGTTGAAATACCAAAATGTGTATAGTCTGGTTTTTCAATTATTTTTCTGTGATCTTCACTATTTAACCAGCCGTTAACAACACCTTGTGCAGTTGTAAATCCATAAGCTACATTTTCACCAACAGATTTTGCATTTGCTTCATTAATGAGTGTTTGAGATCTTTGAGCAAAGTTATCGTGGTTTATTTGATTTACTTCGATCATATAATTTGTATGGCCATCAGCTACACTAGAAACAATGTTTAATGTACTAAGTGAAGATAAGCCAATACTAATTCTGTGGTCATTTACTAAATTTAATATTTCAGTTTCTATAGCTGAATATGATACATTAGTTGTGTTTATTACTTCTATATTTTCATTAAAATAGATACCATCATCTTCTTTAGAACAAGAAAACAATAAGGTACTTAATAGAATTAAAGAAATAAATTTAAGGGTTAGGGTTTTCATTTTTTGGGGTTAAATTTTTTGTGTTGATTTATTTTAAGGGGTTTTGTATTTTAAAATAATTACATTGTAAATATAAATATAAAAATCAATAAAACAAATAAAACTTACATTTTATTTACCATTTATTTATGAAAACACACCATTTGTTTAAGTAAAGCAGCGTTTAATGTGATTATGAAATACTGATATTGAGATGTGAAAGGCGTTGATTAAATTGTTATTGAGAAATATTTTAAGTAGATTTAGTACTAAATATCTGTCTCTTATACACATCT
>SDWL01000537.1 GCA_004195315.1 Lutibacter sp. | reverse complement strand
AGATGTGTATAAGAGACAGCAATATTAAAGCTATTAAAAGGGAACCTAATAGTCCGAATTTTTCTGAATTTACACCAAGTGTATTGATTGGGTTAAATAAATTTCATTTAGAAGGAATTAATGGTCAGGCTTCTAATTGGAAAGAATTTGGTAAATGGCGATATGATTTTTTAAACAATGGGAAAGATCAAATTAATGAAGGTACAAGAATACTTGTAAATAACTTGGTTAAAGATGAAACAGACCCCATTAAAAAAGCTAAAATAATTTATGAGTATGTACAAAATAAAACTAGGTATATAAGTGTTCAGGAAGGAATTGGAGGCTGGAAACCAATAAGTGCAAATGAAGTAGATAAATTAGGATATGGAGATTGTAAAGGGTTAACAAATTATACAAAAACTTTACTTGATGCAGTTAACGTAGAATCTTATTATACGGTAATTTGGGCTGGAGATGAAAAAAAGAATGTAGAAAAAGATTTTTTTTCAATGCAGGGTAATCATATTATTTTAAACCTTCCAACTGATAATGGTGATATTTGGCTGGAATGCACAAGTCAAAAAGTTCCATTTGGGTATTTAGGAGATTTTACGGATGATAGAGACGCTTTGGTAGTTACTCCAGATGGAGGAATTATAAAACACACGAAAGTATATACTACTGTAGAAAATTTACAAAAAACTACCGGGAATTATACTATTGATAAATCAGGAACAATAACAGCAAAAATTTTAATACAATCTAAAGGAACTCAATACTTCGACAATTTATTGATGTATGATGGTAAAAGTAAAAATGAATTAGGTGTATTATTTAAAAAATATTTATCAAATATTAATAATATCAAATTTTCGAAAATTGATGTAAACAATAATAAAGAAGGAAATAAATTCGTAGAAAATTTAGAATTTACTGCTATAGACTATTCATCATTTAGTGGCGATCAAATGTTAATACCTATCAATGCC
>SDWL01000137.1 GCA_004195315.1 Lutibacter sp. | reverse complement strand
AGATGTGTATAAGAGACAGCCATAAATTCCAAGGAATTACTGCAAGTATCAATAACAGTGCAATTCCATAAAAAATGGTGATTGTTTTAAATTTTGAACTATCTGTTGTTTTCTTTTTATGTTTTGAGAAACCAATAGTAATTAATGCTATAGCAATAATAATCATTAATGGGTGTTCAATTAAAGGTTTTCTAAGTTCAACGTTTTTCATTACATCACCCATTCCCATACTACGCATACTTTCATAAAAAACTGAGGTATAAAATGCAATAAATCCAATTATTAATTGAATATGTGAAGCAATTAAAGCAAATAATGAGATTCGTAAATCTTTAGCCTTGAATTCTTTTTTAGAGATTAAGCCATTGATGGCATTAACAACTGCAACAATTATAATTAATAATACAATGTAAGCCCAATAAGAATGAATCATTTTTGTCATAATAGTTAGTTTTAAGTAGACAGCAAATGTAATAAAATTGGTTTTATTTTGCGAAAAAATGTTTAAAGGTTATAAATAGTCCTCAGAATGAACCTTATAGGTTTACCAATAGTAAACTAATTTAATTTTTTAGCGAAAGCCAGCAAGATATTTATAGCATTTAAAATGATTTAAACAAGTGATAATTATCATATTTTAAAAAAAATGAGTAATTAACGTTCTAAACCCCTCTTTTTTTTTCCATTTTTTAAGATAATTGGAAAAAATGTGTATTTTGCAGTTTAATTAACCAATATTATATAAAGGACATTATGAAAAAATTATTAAGTGTATTTTTTACGCTTTTTGTAGGTACAGTTATGATGGCGCAAACCACCATTTCTGGAACAGTTACAGAAGCAAAGACAGAGCAACCAATTCCAGGTGCTAACATACAAGTTGTTGGAAAATCTTTGGGTGCCACAACTGATTTTGACGGAAATTTTTCTTTTACAGTAAATCAGGAAGTTCCATTTAAAATAGAGGTTTCTCTTATTGGGTTTTCTTCTATAAAAATTGAAATTACTCAAAACAATCAAATTGTAAATGTTGAGCTTGCAGAAACCACTACTATATTAGATGAAGTAATTGTGTCAGCTTCAAGAACGCCAGAGCGTGTTTTGGAATCTCCAGTAACCATTGAGAGAATGGATATTAGAGCAATTAAAAACACTTCTTCTCCAAGTTTTTATGATGGATTAGAAAATTTAAAAGGAGTTGATGTTAATTCTAATAGTTTAACATTCAAATCTATAAACACTAGAGGTTTTGCAACGTTTGCAAATTCAAGATTTATGCAATTAGTTGATGGTATGGATAACTCTTCACCAGCACTTAACTTTAATTTAGGTAACTTGTTAGGGATGTCTGAACTTGATATTAGTACTGTTGAATTACTTCCAGGAGCATCTTCTGCTTTATATGGTGCAAATGCTTTTAATGGTATTTTATTTATGACAAGTAAAAACCCGTTTACTTCTGAAGGTGTTAGTGTGTATTTAAAAACTGGAATTACTTCACAAATAGCTGCAGGAGATAATAATTTTACAGATGTTGGAATTAGAATGGCACATAAATTCAGTGATAAATTTGCTGCAAAAGCTTCTTTTTCTTATTTAAAAGGAACAGAATGGTATGCTACAGATTATGAAGATTATACCAATCCAGGATTTACAAGAGCTGATACTGATTATGACGGATTGAATGTATATGGTGATGAAGTTTCAACATCATTAAATTTAGAAGAAATAGCTCTTACTAATGGCGTTCCAGCATTTATAGCTTCAACCATGGGATCTTCAACGGTTTCAAGAACAGGGTATAATGAAGTTGATTTAATGGACTATGTAGCGGAAAGTGCAAAAGTTGATGTTTCTTTAAACTACAGACCATTTGCCAATGATATTGAAGTTAGTTATAACGCTAAATTTGGACAAGGAAGTACAATTTACCAAGGTGCAAATAGATACTCTCTTCAAAACTTCTTTATGCAACAACATAAATTAGAAGTTACTGGTGATAATTTCTTTGTAAGAGGTTATATTACAGATGAAGATGCAGGAAATTCTTATGATAGTCGTTTTGCTGCAATTAACTTAAATAGAAGTTGGAAGTCAGATACGCAATGGTTTACCGAATATGCGGGAGCATATGTACAAACCTATGTAGGAACTATAATGGCTGGTGGTTCTCCAGATCCTAATACT
This sequence comes from Lutibacter sp., assembly GCA_004195315.1. Taxonomy (GTDB): domain Bacteria; phylum Bacteroidota; class Bacteroidia; order Flavobacteriales; family Flavobacteriaceae; genus Lutibacter. The sequence goes on along the minus strand of SDWL01000137.1, from coordinate 3,715 downwards.
ATCCATCAACAAGCTAGATCAATTGCTCAAACAGGGGCTTTAGTTCCTGGTACAGCTGAATTTACCAATGCTTTAGATCAAGTAAAGTCTGACCCAAATTTAAATACTGGAGCACAATTCCAAGATGAAACAAAAATTTACCACGGTGATGCTAACTATAATTTAAGAGATATTACCGACATTGCTGATATTCAGATTGGAGGTTCTTGGAGACAATATTCATTAAATTCACATGGTACTATTTTTACAGATTATGATGGGCCTATAGATTATAATGAGTATGGTGCATATATGCAAGTACAAAAGAAATTTGTAGATGATAGATTAAAATTCACAGGATCTTTACGTTATGATAAAGCCAAAAATTTTGATGGAAATTACTCACCAAGATTGACGGTTTCTTATTCTTTAGGAAAAGGTAAAACGCGTAACTTAAGAGCATCGTTCCAAACTGGGTTTAGAAACCCAACTACCCAAGACCAATATATTGGTTTAGATGTTGGTAGAGCATTCTTAGTTGGTTCAGCACCTGATAATTTAGATAGATATACAACACCAACATTCTCTGTTAGCCCAACAGGACAATTTTTTAATGGTGGTGTAGGTAGTGTAGCTTTAACTGGTAGAGACGCATATGAAAACGCGTTTTCTTTATCTTCAGTATTATTAGGAGCTCCAGAAAAAGCTAGTTTTGCTAATGTGAAACCTGAAAAAGTAACAGCTTATGAGATTGGTTATAGAGCAGGATTTGGGAAATTAGCTTTAGATATGAGTGCTTATTATAATGATTATGAAGACTTCATTGGGAATAAAACAGTTTTAGTTCCATTTTATGGTGACGCAGGAAATTTTGATCCACTAGCACCTTCTGCTTCAGCTGTAGCTTTAGACCAAGGAGATTATAAAGCATTCCAACTTTACACAAATTCGCCAGCAGATATTACATCTTATGGAGGTACTATAGGGTTAACAACTAAAATGTTTGGAAATTACGATTTAGGACTTAACTATACATTGGCTAAGTTTGATTTTGATCAAGCTTCAGATCCAGATTATGAAGCTGGTTTTAATACACCTGAACATAAAGTTAAATTTTCAATTGGAAATACCGAACTTGTTGAAAACTTAGGGTTTAATGTGAATGTAAGATGGAGTGATGTTTACATGTGGGAATCATCATTTGTTGATACCATGGTTGATGCTCGTACAGTAATAGATGCTCAAATTAATTACTCTGTACCATCTTTTAAATCAACATTTAAAATTGGTGCAGCTAATCTAGGAGGAAAAGAATATTACAGTGCACCTGGTGTAGGTAAAATAGGCTCACAATACTTTGTATCTTGGACAATAAATCCATAATATATATTATTTTTTATTGAAGAAAACGCCTTAAAAACTTAAGGCGTTTCTTTTTTTAAAAAAAGGTGTATTTTTTTTAAAAAATAAAACCAAAAAACTATCTTTGCACCTTTAAAATTGAGGAGAACCATAAAAGATTAAATATCTAAAAAATAAATAGTTAAAGTAATGGCAAAAGTTATAGGTAAAGTTGCACAAATTATTGGCCCAGTTATTGACGTTGAGTTTGAATCAGGAGCTGAACTTCCAAAATTATATGATTCATTAGAAATCACAAAGAAGGATGGTTCATTGTTAGTATTAGAAGTTCAATCTCATATCGGTGAAGATACTGTTAGAACCATTTCTATGGATTCAACTGATGGTTTAAGTAGAGGAACTGAAGTTGTTGCTACAGGAAGTGCAATTCAAATGCCTATTGGTAACGATATTTATGGTCGTTTATTTAATGTAATTGGAGATGCAATTGATGGATTGGGTAATTTACCAAAAGATGGTAATGATGGTTTACCAATTCACAGACAAGCACCAAAATTTGAAGACTTATCTACTTCAACAGAAGTTTTATTTACAGGTATTAAAGTAATTGATTTAATTGAACCATACGCAAAAGGTGGTAAAATTGGGTTATTCGGTGGTGCAGGTGTAGGTAAAACAGTATTGTTAATGGAATTGATTAATAATATAGCAAAAGGTCACGGTGGTTTATCCGTATTTGCTGGTGTAGGAGAAAGAACACGTGAAGGAAATGACCTTTTAAGAGAAATGTTAGAATCAGGCATTATTAAATATGGTGATGACTTTATGCATTCTATGGAAGAAGGAGGATGGGATTTATCTAAAGTTGATAAAGCAGGAATGAGAGAATCTAAAGCTACGTTTGTTTTCGGACAAATGAATGAGCCACCTGGAGCACGTGCTCGTGTTGCCTTATCAGGTTTAACAATTGCCGAATATTTCCGTGATGGTGCAGGTGAAGGACAAGGGAAAGATGTATTATTTTTTGTAGATAATATTTTCCGTTTTACACAAGCAGGTTCAGAAGTATCAGCATTATTAGGTCGTATGCCATCTGCCGTTGGTTACCAACCAACATTAGCAACAGAAATGGGGGCAATGCAAGAACGTATTACTTCAACTAAAAACGGATCAATTACATCAGTACAAGCAGTTTATGTACCTGCTGATGATTTAACGGATCCCGCTCCTGCTACAACATTTGCGCATTTAGATGCTACAACAGTATTATCTCGTAAAATTTCAGAATTAGGTATTTACCCAGCGGTAGATCCATTAGATTCTACTTCAAGAATTTTAACTGCGGATATTTTAGGTAAAGAGCATTATGATTGTGCACAACGTGTAAAAGAGTTATTACAGCGTTATAAAGAATTACAAGATATTATCGCCATTTTAGGAATGGAAGAATTATCTGAAGAAGATAAGATTGCTGTTCATAGAGCTCGTAGAGTTCAACGTTTCTTATCACAACCATTCCACGTTGCTGAACAATTTACTGGAATACCAGGTGTATTAGTTGATATTAAAGATACCATCAAAGGATTTAATATGATTTTAGATGGTGAGTTAGATAAATACCCAGAAGCTGCATTCAACCTAAGAGGATCAATTCAAGACGCAATTGACGCTGGAGAGAAAATGTTAGCTGAAGCGTAAAATAGAGTATTCAGTAATCAGTTGCAGTAGTCAATACTGAGACTGAAAACTGAGACTGAAAACTAAAAAATATGATTTTAGAAATAGTAACACCAGAAGCAACTTTATTAAATACCGAGGTAGATTTAATATCTGTACCGGGTTTTAACGGTGAATTTCAAATGTTAAACAATCACGCACCAATAGTGTCGTTACTAGTAAATGGAAATGTTAAGTTTAAAGGTACTAATGTTGTTATTGAAGAGCAATTTGAAGATAAGTTTACAAATAATAAAGGTGAGTTTACGTTGCCAATTAAAAGTGGAACTATTGAAATGAAAGAAAACAAAGTAATTATACTTGCTGACTAAGTTTCAAAAATATTTATATCAAAAAAATCTTTGGTTTAACCGAGGATTTTTTTGTTTATAAAATAAATCTTTTAATTTAAAGACGAGATTGTATCACTTATTTGAGTTTTATTAAAAAAAACTTAATTCATTTAGAATAGAGCAATTGACTTTTAAACTGTTTTTTTTGTAAACAAGTAAAATCAACCCATCACTTAGTTAAAAATATACTTTTCCATGCAATTTAAAACCCTTATTTTTTTTCTTTTAATTTCTTTATCGTGTTTTAGTCAAGAAATTGGAAGCGCTAAAAATGGAAACTATTCAATAAAATTATTAAAATCTAA
>SDWL01000136.1 GCA_004195315.1 Lutibacter sp. | reverse complement strand
AGATGTGTATAAGAGACAGGTTATAAATTCAAAGGAGATTTTATAACATTTGGTTCTGCAATGTTAGATGGCGTAACCATAAAAGATGCTTTTGTGAAAGTTCCTTTAAAAACTTTAAATAGACATGGATTAATTGCTGGAGCAACTGGTACAGGAAAAACAAAGTCGTTACAAGTAATGGCTGAGAATTTATCTGAGAAAGGAATTCCTGTATTACTAATGGATATAAAAGGTGATTTAAGTGGTTTAGCACAACCAAGTCCAGGACATGTAAAAATTGATGAACGCCATGCTGCCATTGGTTTGCCTTTTGAAGCTAAAAAATTCCCTGTTGAAATATTAACTATTTCTGAACAAAAAGGGACACGTTTACGTGCTACGGTTTCAGAATTTGGACCCGTATTACTTTCTAGAATATTAGATTTATCAGATGCTCAAAGTGGCATTGTTTCTATCATTTTTCAATATTGCGATGACCATAAACTTCCATTATTAGATTTAAAAGATTTTAAAAAAGTACTTCAATTTGCTACTAATGAAGGGAAAGAGGAAATACAAAATGAATATGGATTAATTTCAACCGCTAGTACTGGAGCTATTTTGAGAAAGATATTAGAAATTGATCAACAAGGCGGTGATTTATTTTTTGGAGAACGATCTTTTGATGTTCAAGATTTAGTTCGAGTTGATGAAAATGGAAAAGGGATTATTTCTATTTTGCGTTTAACAGATATTCAAGATAAACCAAAATTGTTTTCAACATTTATGTTGCAATTATTAGCCGAAATTTATTCAACATTTCCGGAACAAGGAGATAGTGGCAAACCTGAATTAATAATTTTTATTGATGAAGCTCATTTAATTTTCAAAGAAGCTTCAAAAGCATTACTTTCTCAAATAGAAAGTATTGTAAAATTAATTCGTTCAAAAGGAATAGGATTGTTTTTTGTAACACAAAATCCGAATGACGTTCCTGAAGATATATTAGGGCAACTTGGTTTAAAAGTGCAACATGCCTTGCGTGCGTTTACTGCAAAAGATAGAAAAGCTATTAAATTGGCGGCTGAAAATTATCCAAACTCTGAGTATTATGAGGTTGATGAAGTATTAACTCAATTAGGAATAGGAGAGGCTTTTGTATCTGTTTTAAATGAAAAAGGAATACCAACGCCTTTGGCTAGTACTATGATGCGTGCGCCAATGAGCAGAATGGATATATTAACTGTAAGGGAGTTGAAACAACTTGTAGAAAGTTCTCGTATTTATTATAAGTATAATGAAACTATTGATAGGGAAAGTGCATATGAAATTCTGACTAAAAAAATAGTTAGAATAAATGAAATGGAAGAAGTTGAAATGCGGAAGAAAGAAGTTGTAAAGTCATCCAAATCAACAAATACAAGAACAAGTACACGAATGAATCCTATTTTAAAAGTTGTAACAAGTGCAACCTTTATTAGAGGAGTTTTGGGAATTTTAAAACGTGTACTTTAATTTTTTAGTTATTAGTCAATAATAGTATATTTGTTGCGTTAATAATTATGTTGTATTAAAAATAATATTGTTTATGCCAATTTTAAAAAGAATCATATTTATAGTTTTAGTTTCGTTTTTGTTTGTTCAATGTGCTAAAGAAAATCAGTTTTTAATTGAAAAAGGGAAAGTAGGTTATATAACTAAAGAAACAACAGTTTTAGAGCTAAGTTCTATTTTTAAGAAGGATTCAATAGTCTCCAAATTAACGTTAAACAGTCTAGATAATAAGGATAAATTATTTTCATTGGATGATGATGAATATCTGATTTTTTCAGTTTCAGGTAAAAAATTGTTAGAAATTTCACCAACCAAGCAAAATGATTCGTTATCTAAAATAAAAAGCATCCAAATTTTTGATAGAAATTATAAAACTGACAAAGGCATTTCTCTTCAATCAACATTTAAAGATATTAATGAAAATTATTTGGTAAATAAAGTTGAGACTACTTTAACTTCAGCAACACTTTTTATTGATGAATTAAATGCTACTATTTCAATTGATAAAAAAGATTTAGGGATAAACAGCTTTAGTAGAGAAGAAGTGACCATTGATCAGATTCCTGATATTGCAAAAATAAAATACTTTACTATTTGGTTTAATTAAAATGAAATCTACAAAAAAAGCAACAGTTAAAAGAGCACCTAAAAGAGGTTTTTATGATAGTGAAACTATTCATAAGATTTTAGATGCTCATTTTATTTGCCAAATAGCATTTGTTCATGAAGGTTATCCTGTAATTATTCCTACAATTTATGGAAGGTTTGATAATCATATTTATATTCATGGAGCTAATGTGAGTAGAATGCTCCTTAATTTAGAAAAAGGATTACCAATTTCAATAAATGTGACGCAAACTGACGGGATTGTTTTAGCAAGATCAGCTTTTCATCATTCATTAAATTACAAATCTGTGACTTTATTTGGAGAAGCAATACTTGTTACTAATAAAGATGAAAGATATAAAGCTTTAGAAATAATTTCAAATCAAATTATACCGAATCGCTGGGAAGAAGTTCGCTTGCCAAATGATAAAGAAATGAAAGCGACTAAAATTCTTAAAATTCCAATTACAGAAGCTTCAGCCAAAATAAGAACAGGACCACCAATAGATGATAAATCAGATTATGATTTACCAATTTGGGCTGGTGTTTTACCTATAAACACTTTTTATGGAGATCCAATAACTGATAAGGTTTTGAATAAAAACATACCATTACCTGAAAGCGTAAAAAAATTGATTAAAAATAAAGGATAATTTATTTTAAATGTTATTCTAGATGCCTATTTTATACATTTCGTATATCTAAAATTTGGCCGTTTTTTAATTCGCCAGTTACATCCAAATCATAAATTTTGTTTGCAACATCTTTAGGAGAAAGTAAATCTCCATTTTTGTATAAATCAATAAATTTATGAATGGATTTGAAATTTTCTTTAGGTGTATTTCTAATCTTAGTTTGCATGTCTGTGTCCACAACTCCAGGATATATTGAAACTACATTTACTCCGTTATCAACTTCTGTTTGCTCTTTAGAAATTACTTTCGTCATCATATCAATACCAGCTTTAGATGAACAATACATAGACCAACCTTCATAAGGATTTATTGCTGCACCTGAAGAAATGTTTAAAATTTGTTTTTTACAATCCCAATTTTTTGATAATTTAATAAATAAAGAATTTAATACTAATGGAGCAATTAAATTAACTTGAATTGTATAATTAATATCTGAAGGAGAAATATTATCTAGAGAATTTACATTTCCTAAATCTCCAGCGTTATTTATAAGTGTTAAATTTGTAGTGTTAGTTTTATCTAAGTGTGAAAATATTTCAGTTATAACAGGTTCAATAGTATCAGTTTTGCTCAAATCACATTGATATTGTTCAGCAATGTATAATTTATCAATTTTACTTCTTGAAATTGAGATAACTTTATAACCTTGTTTGTGATATTCTTTAGCTAACCCAAAACCTAAACCTTTATTTCCTCCTGTAATAATAATAATTTTCGTCATTACTTTTTAAATTTTTTTTCGTACAATTCAACCCATTTATCGACAGTCATTTTTTGCATTAATTCTGCAATTAAATCAAATGGAATTTCTTCTGCTTTTTTAAATCGAATACAACTTTTTCCCATATCTAATTTTCGTTTACAATGTTTAGGGTATTCATTAACAAACCAATTAAGCAATTCTGGATTTGCATAAATCCCCATATGATATAAAGCAATAAAATTCTTTTGAGAAGCTATATTGGTAAATGGAAGCGGTAAATTTGTATCACAATGATAGCCTTTAGGATAGATAATTTTTGGAACTACAAAACCAATCATTCCATAACTTATTTGTTCTTCAAAACCTTCAGGAATATTATCTAAAATAGTTTTACGTAATTTTTTAAAATAAGGAATTCTTTCCTCAGGAATTTGCGAAATATATTCTTCGGGTGTATTTGCTTTAATTTGCATAGTTTTAGAATTTGATAACTATGCTAAGTTATAAATTATTTATAAAACTTTTTTGATTCGTTCCAAAATACACTCATTTCAGGAAGTGACATATCGTGCAAAGATTTACCTACTTTTTTAGCAGCTTGTTCTAAATATTGAAATCGATTGATAAATTTTTTATTGGTACGTTCTAAGGCGTTTTCAGGATTTACATTGATAAAACGGGCATAATTTACCATTGAAAATAAAACATCTCCAAATTCAGCTTCAATTTTATCTGTATTTCCTTTTTCAATTTCAACATTTAGTTCATTTAATTCTTCTTGAACTTTTTCCCAAACTTGTTCAGGTTTATCCCAATCAAAGCCAACACCAGCAACTTTTTCTTGTATCCTATTTGCTTTAACCATTGAAGGAAGTGAAAGAGGAACGCCTTCTAAAACTGAACTTTTACCTTCTTTTAATTTTAGTTTTTCCCAATTTTGTTTGACTTCTTCTTCGTCTTTAACTTTAACATCGCTGTAAATGTGAGGATGACGATGGATTAGTTTTTCAGCAATGGCATTTGCAACATCAGCAATATCAAAATCATTTGTTTCAGAACCAATTTTTGCATAAAAAACAATATGAAGTAAAACGTCTCCTAATTCTTTTTTTATTTCTTGTAGGTCGTTATTCAGAATTGCATCGCCTAATTCATAAGTTTCTTCAATAGTTAAATGACGAAGCGATTCAAAAGTTTGTTTTTTATCCCACGGACATTTTAAGCGCAACTCGTCCATAATGTCTAAAAGGCGACCAAATGCTTGGAGTTGTTGTTCCCGAGTATTCATAATTATGCTTCTTCTGTTTCTTCCTCTTCTTCTTTAATTGAAGCGAAATCGAAATTTTTTGAAGCTAATAAATTGTACCATTGTAAAACTTTCTTAATGTTTGAAGTATATACACGCTCTTCATCAAAATTCGGTAAAATTTCTCTGAAGTATGATGTTAAAACCTTACCACTTTCTTTTGGGTTGATAGCTTCTTTTCCATTTTCTTTTACGCCAATAGTTTTAAGAATTACACGTAATGGAATTTCTTCTTCGTATGTGTATATGGCAATTTCATTTAATGCACTAATATTGTGAGTAACCGTTACTGCAAACTTTTTACCATCTATTAAAGATTCTACAATAATACCACCTTTTGATTGTGCTTTAATTTCGTGCAATCCTGGTTTTCCATTAATTGCTACTATATCTTTTAACTCCATAAGTTTATTATTTTTTTAATAAGGGAAATTTCATTCTGTAACTAGGATTCACTTTTCCTTTTGAAATATTTTCTAATTTCTTTTTAATTAATCTTTTTTTTAAAGTTGAAATTTTATCGGTAAATAAAACCCCTTCAATATGGTCGTATTCATGTTGTACAACTCTTGCGGCTAAACCATCTAAAACATCTGTATGTTTTTCAAAGTTTTCATTTACATATTCAATGGTAATTTTTTCTTGTCTGAATACATCTTCTGTAATATCTGGAATACTTAAACAGCCTTCATTAAAAGCCCATTCATCACCTTCTTCTTTTAAAATTTTAGCATTTATAAATACTTTTTGAAAATTTGCTAAAAAATCACGTTCTTTATCATCTAAATCCTCATCTTTTTCAAAAGGAGAAGTGTCAACAATAAATAATCTAATTGCTTTACCAATTTGAGGAGCAGCTAAACCAATGCCATTTGCATTCACCATAGTTTCTTGCATGTTCTCAATAAGTTGCGTAAGATTTTCGTAATCTTTATCAATTTCAACTCCTACTTTTCTTAAAACAGGATCACCATATGCATAAATTGGTAATATCATATTCTTTTTTTGGATTGCAAAAGTACAAAAGTTTAGATAAATAATAAAATTGGGGATAATTAATTATTTAACCAATTGACTATACTG
>SDWL01000135.1 GCA_004195315.1 Lutibacter sp. | reverse complement strand
ATGTACAATGATGAATCTTTAAAAATAGATTGGAAATTATCATTTGATCAACTTCTAATTTCTGAAAAAGATAAAATGCAACCTACCTTTAAAAAGGCTGATTTATTTGAAGAAAGTTTCAATTTAAATGAGTAATTTATTAGTTACAGGCTCAAAAGGGCAATTGGGATTAGAATTAGAAAGTTTAGAAAATGATTTTCAAAATCACACCTTCTTTTTTACTGATAAAAGTAACTTAGACATTACTAATTTTGAAGCGGTTTCTACATTTATTTCAACAAATAAAATTACAGATATTATTAACTGCGCAGCCTATACAAATGTTGATAAAGCTGAAGACGAACCTGTTTTAGCTAATGAAATTAACCATTTAGCAGTTGAAAATTTAGCAAAAATAGCAAAGGAATATTGTCTAAAATTGATACATATTTCAACAGACTATGTTTTTGATGGAACTTCAAAAATACCATACGTAGAAACTTCAGAAACAAATCCACAAAACAATTATGGTAGTTCAAAATTAAAAGGAGAACAAGCTTTATTAAGCGTTAATCCTAGTAATTCAGCTATTATTAGAACTTCTTGGTTGTATTCAAACTTTGGAAATAACTTTGTAAAAACAATTTTAAGGCTAAGTGAAGAGAAAGAAAGTATTTCAGTCGTTTCAGATCAAATAGGTTCGCCAACAAATGCTCATAATTTGGCAAAAGCTATTTTACAAATTATTCCTTTTTTAAAGAATGATGGCGTTCAAATATATCATTATGCAAATGCTGGTGAATGTAGTTGGTTTCAATTTGCAGAAGAAGTTGTAAAACTTTCTAAAAATACGTGTAAAATTACACCAACTTCTTCTTCAGAATTTAATTCAAAAGCTAAAAGGCCAAATTTTAGTTTATTAAATACAAACAAGATGCAACGAGCTTTTGAATTAAAAATTTCGCATTGGAAAGTTTCGCTTAAAAAATGTGTTGAAAAAATAAATAAGTAAAGGATATTCCCTTAAAATCATATAATATACCCTCCAAAATATCATCTTAAACCTATTGCGCATTCCCTTTAAAATTTTACCTTTAACCCTTTGCCAAAATAAGTAAAAAGTATAAAGAGATGAAAGCAATTTTAGTAACAGGAGCAGCAGGATTTATTGGATCTAATTTAGTGGAATACTTAGTAGAGAAATACCCCAATTATAATATTGTAAATATAGATTTATTAACCTACGCTGGTAATCAAGATAATTTAAAATCGGTAGCAAATGCTAAAAATTACACTTTTGTACATGGGGATATTTGTGATAGGGATTTAATAGAGCGCGTTTTTCAACATTACATTGTACATGGAGTTATTCATTTAGCTGCTGAATCTCATGTTGATAACTCTATAGATGGTCCTGAAGTTTTTATTGATACGAATATTAAAGGTACTTTTAACTTGTTAGATGTTGCTTATAAATATTGGATGGAAAAACCATTTGTTTATAAAAAAGGGTTTGAAAGTAATAAATTTTTGCACGTTTCAACTGATGAAGTTTATGGAACTTTAGGCGAAACAGGCTTATTTACAGAAGAAACACCTTATGCTCCAAACTCACCTTACAGCGCATCAAAAGCAAGTAGTGATATGATTGTTCGTAGTTACCATCATACTTATGGAATGAATACCGTAATTACCAATTGTTCAAATAATTATGGGCCTAAACAACACGATGAGAAATTGATTCCAACTGTGATTAGAAAAGCTTTGTCAGGTGAAAATATTCCTGTTTATGGAGATGGAAAAAACATTAGAGACTGGTTGTATGTATTAGATCATTGTAAAGGAATTGATTTAGGATATCACGAAGGAAAATCGGGTGAAGTATATAATATTGGTGGAAAAAATGAACAAAATAACAATTATATAGTCAATAAAATTTGTGAATTGTTAGATACGTTAGCACCAAAAGAAGGAAAAACCTATAAAGATCAAATTACCTATGTTGAAGATAGGGCAGGTCACGATTTCAGATATGCCATTGATGCAACTAAAATTGAAACTCAGTTAGGTTGGAAAGCAGACGAAAACTTTGATTCAGGCATACAAAAAACAATTGAATGGTATTTGAAGAAGTATAAAGGATAAACCGTGACTAAAACTAAGGCTTAAACTAAAACCAAAACCAAAACCAAAACAAAGACCAAAACCAAAACAAAGACCAAAACCAAAACCAAAACCAAAACCAAAACAAAGACCAAAACCAAAACTAAAACTAAAACAAAGACCAAAGAACCAACAACCGAAAAAAGAAAAAAAAGTCTTAGTCAAATAAAAACCAACAAAAACCCAAAAAAATGAATAACAACTACATAAGTAACAGTAAAGTTTTAGTAACTGGTGGTGCTGGGTTTATAGGTTCAAATTTATGTGAAGCATTATTAAAACTTAAGAACAACGTTGTTTGTTTAGATAATTTTGCTACAGGAAAACCCCAAAACATTCAACATTTATTAGCAAATCCAAACTTTCAATTGGTAGTTGGAGACATTAGAAATATAGACGATTGTAACAAAGCTTGCCAAGGTATAGATTATGTGTTACATGAAGCAGCTTTGGGTTCAGTACCCCGTTCAATAGTAGATCCGAAAACTACCAATGATGTAAATATTTCAGGATTTTTGAATATGTTAACAGCGGCTAGAGATGCTAATGTGAAACGATTTGTATATGCAGCAAGCTCATCAACCTACGGAGATTCTAAAGGCTTACCAAAAGTGGAAGATGTGATAGGAAAACCATTATCCCCATATGCAATTACCAAATATGTTAATGAATTGTACGCGGAAATATTTTATACTACCTACGGATTAAACACCATCGGATTGCGTTATTTCAATGTTTTTGGAAGAAAGCAAGATCCAAACGGAGCATACGCTGCTGTTATCCCAAAATTTGTGATGCAATTTATGAAGTATGAATCCCCTTTAATAAATGGAAATGGTGAGTTTTCAAGAGATTTCACCTATATAGATAATGTAATTCAAATGAATTTATTAGCCATTAGCACGTCAAATGAGAATGCATTAAATCAAGTATATAATGTGGCCTTTGGTGAAAGAGCTACGCTGAATAATTTAGTACAATCTCTAAAAGATAAATTAGCTAAATTTGATCCCAAAATAGCAAAAGTTGAAATTAAATATGGAGCAGAAAGAGTTGGAGATATCCCTCATTCATTAGCATCAATAGATAAAGCAATTAACTTATTAAATTACAAACCTGAATATTCACTTGAAAAAGGATTGGAAAAAGCAGTTGCTTGGTATTGGGAAAATCTTAAATAATATCTGTTATCCGTTTTCTGTTATCCGTTATCGGTTATGGGTATATAAATTGTTAGAAAATAAAAATGAAAAGTTATAAAGATTTAGATATTTACGCTTTGAGCTTATCGTTATTTTATAAAACTCATGGACTTTCGTTAAAATTACCAAATTATGAAAAATGTGAGCTTGGTAGCCAAATAAGAAGGTCATCAGATTCAGTGGTGTCAAATATTGTTGAGGGTTATGGGAGAAAACAATACAAAGCGGATTTTATAAAATTTTTAACGTATTCACATGCTAGTAATTTAGAAACTATATGTCATCTTGAAAAATTAGGATCTTTATATCTAAATTTAACAGAAGAGGTTGAAATTTTAAAAAGTGAGTATGATATTTTAGGCGCTAAAATATATAGTTTTTTACGTTATGTGAAAAGTAACTGGAATAAATTTGAATAAGATAATTATAAGTTTATAGTTTTAAGAAAACAGAAAACAGAAACAGAAAACAGATAACAGAAAACCGATAACAGAAAACAGAAAACAGAAACCGGATAGCAGAAACCGGATAACAGAAAACCGATAGCAGAAAACCGATAACATAAACATAGATGAAAGAAAACATAAAAATAGCAATTATAGGATTGGGATATGTAGGATTACCATTAGCAAGATTGTTTGCTACAAAATACCCAGTTATTGGATTTGACATTAATGAACAACGTGTTTCGGAATTAACACAAGGAATAGATACTACTTTAGAAGTTGAAAATGAAACACTTCAAAAAGTGTTGGTTGAAAGTCCTTCAAACGAAATAGGCTTGTTTTGCACTACCAATATGCAACATATAGAAGGTTGTAATTACTATGTTGTAACTGTCCCTACACCAGTAGATAAAAATAACAAACCCGATTTAACACCATTAGTGAAATCAAGTGAGACTGTTGGTAAAATACTAAAAAGAGGAGATATTGTTGTTTATGAATCTACTGTGTACCCAGGTGCAACGGAAGAAGTTTGTATTCCAATTTTAGAGAAAACATCAGGGCTTACATTTAATAAAGATTTTTCTGCAGGCTATTCACCAGAACGTATAAATCCAGGAGATAAAGAGCATACAGTTGAAAAAATACTAAAAGTAACTTCTGGTTCAAACTCTGAAACAGGCAAAAAAGTAGATAATTTATATGCATCTGTAATTATTGCGGGTACACATTTAGCACCTACAATTAAAGTGGCTGAAGCAGCAAAAGTAATCGAAAATTCCCAAAGAGATATCAACATTGCGTTTGTAAATGAATTGGCTAAAATCTTTAATTTGTTAGATATTGATACCAGTGCAGTTTTAGAAGCCGCAGGTACTAAATGGAATTTTTTACCATTTAAGCCAGGTTTGGTTGGTGGACATTGCATAGGTGTTGATCCTTATTATTTAGCACAAAAAGCACAAGAAGTAGGCTACCATCCTGAAATTATTTTAGCAGGTAGAAGAATGAATGATAGTATGGGAAGCTATGTAGCTGCAGAGGTTATTAAATTATTTATTAATAATGAAGCAAAAATCAAGAACGCTAAAATATTAGTATTGGGTATTACTTTCAAAGAAAATTGTCCTGATGTTAGAAATACTAGAGTTGTAGATGTAATTCAAAATTTAAAAGATTTTGGAACAGATGTAACTGTATTCGATCCTTGGGCAAACCCAACTGAAGTAAAACATGAATACAATATTGAAACCTTAAGAAATATGCCACAAAACAAATTTGATGGTATTGTGTTAGCAGTTTCACATAACGAGTTTTTAAACATAGATTTTAACCAGTACTTAAATGAAAAAGGTATTATTTATGATGTTAAAGGAGTATTAGATTGTAAAGTTGATGGGAAGTTGTAAGAGTTTTTAAAACAAAGACAAAGACAAAGACAAAGACAAAGGACTAGGACTAAAACAAAGACTAAAACAAAGACTAAGACAAAAGTTAATGAGAAGTTATTAAAAATAAAAAAATGCTATAAAAAAGTTATGAGGAATTTCAGAAAATATGATGTATGGATTGATGGAATGGAACTAGTTAATAATATTTACAATTTTGTAGAAAAGTTTCCAAAGGATGAACGTTATGGGTTAATTTCTCAAATGACAAGGTCTGCTGTTTCAATCCCTTCTAATATTGCAGAAGGAGCATCTAGAAATTCAGAAAAAGACTTTGGTAGGTTTTTGTAGATTAGTTTAGGTTCTGCATTTGAATTGGAGACACAAATAAGAATTTCAGAAAGAAGAAATTATATAACAAGTATTAATTCTTTAGCAATTATTGAAGAATTAACAAGTTTGCAAAAAAGGATTAGTGCTTTAAGAATAAGTCTGTTGGATAAAAGAAAAAACTAAAACAAAGGACTAAGACGAAAACTAAGACTAAAACCAAAAAAAAGGACTTCGTCAACAGTTAAAGTTTAGAAAGGACTTCGTCTTAGTTAAAGTAAAAGTTAAAAAAAATATGAACATCGTAGTAATAGGAACGGGATATGTTGGATTAGTATCGGGAACTTGTTTTTCAGAAATGGGAAATAGAGTAACCTGTGTAGATAACGATACAACTAAAATAGACAAGTTGAATCAAGGAATTATTCCAATTTATGAACCAGGTTTAGAAGCCATGGTTTTAAAAAATGTAGAAGACAAAAATCTA
>SDWL01000536.1 GCA_004195315.1 Lutibacter sp. | reverse complement strand
GTTTTACCTCCGCTTCACCCTGGTCATGGATAGATCACCCGGCTTCGGGTCTACCCCATGTAACTAAACGCCCTATTAAGACTCGCTTTCGCTGCGGCTACACCTTACGGCTTAACCTCGCTACACAGGGTAAGTCGTTGACTCATTATGCAAAAGGCACGCGGTCACACTGTTGCAAGCAACATAGTGCTCCCACTGCTTGTAAGCAGACGGTTTCAGGTACTATTTCACTCGGGTCCCCCCGTACTTTTCACCTTTCCCTCACGGTACTAGTTCACTATCGGTCATCGGTTAGTATTTAGCCTTGGGAGATGGTCCTCCCGGATTCCCACAGGGTTTCTCGTGTCCCGTGGTACTCAGGTGTCTCGATAAGAAGTCTTATGCATTTCGCTTACGGGCCTATCACCCTCTGTGGACGGCCTTTCCATACCGTTCAGCTATACATAAGTTTTGTAACTTCCCGGGGTAACTGCAATTACCCCACACAAGATCCTACAACCCTCCATATGCAACACTTGCAGGTTTACACATATGAAGTTTGGGCTCTTCCGCGTTCGCTCGCCGCTACTGACGGAATCGTTTTTACTTTCTATTCCTGAGGGTACTTAGATGTTTCAATTCCCCTCGTTCGCCTTATACACCTATGTATTCAGTGTATAATAACCAGGTATTAACCTGGCTGGGTTTCCCCATTCGGAAATCTCCGGTTCAAAGCCTGTTAGCGGCTCACCGAAGCTTATCGCAGCTTTCCACGTCCTTCATCGCCTACCGATACCAAGGCATCCGCCGTCTGCTCTTAGTAGCTTAACCACAAGCCTGATTAAATCTTTAACTCAGCTACTGTATATCGCTATTAGCTATTAGCTTTCAGCTTATGCATAGTGATCAAAAAGATCGGTTATGCGCTGAATGCTAAATGCACTTAATATTTTTACCCTACTATTCAATTATCAAAGATCAAAAACAACTCCGGACCAGGCGAACCTGAAATCACGGCCGGAAACTTGATGCTGCCAAAGTC
>SDWL01000535.1 GCA_004195315.1 Lutibacter sp. | reverse complement strand
CATATAAACCAGATCATTTCAACCCAATGAAAGTAAAATTCGACGATCCTGAAAAACGTTTAGAAATTGCCTTAAACGAACCAGAATTCTAACCATATAATGAAGCGGATGGAATATTGCTTTGTTGTTAACGAATAATTCTGTGATACACGCAAGTTAGCGTCGCCACCGCTTATCACTACCGTTAAGTGCTTAAAATAAGGAAACCTAAATGCAAAAGTTCATATTCGTTATTGCATCCATCCTCGTTTTGTTCGCAGTCGATACTTTTGCTTGTTTCGAAACAGAGGAACAATTTGAAGAAGCAATGACTTATTATTACCAAAATAATGAGCCAAATAAGCTGATTTGCGGTTTGGAATATTATTCTGATGGTCCCCTTTTTCAGAACAAAAAAATCAGAATGCCAATCGCACATTTCTATGCTGCGGCTTTCAATAAATCTCCAGAATTCCTGAATAAGCTTTATGAGCAAATGTCAGCAACGGGTAGCGACAAAGCAAAAATCTTTGCGCTTCATGTTTTTTGGGTGATCAATTCAGAAAAAAGCCTCGCACTTCTTAATCACGCAGAAGAATCTTGGAATCATCCAGAAATTTCAAGAATAGCAAACCTCATGAAAACCAATAAGCCAAAGGACCTTTTGAACATTGCCCCTCAAACCCCAGGCGACCTAGACAATTTATGGGCAACGTTTTTTGCATCTGGTGATCCACTAGCTATTGAGCAAATTGCATCAACCCTACCCCTAATTGAAAATGGTCATGGCGTCGAAATAATTATTGGCGGTTCTGCTAAGTGGTCACTTACAAGCAATTACAGGCAGCACTCAATCGTTAAAAAAATTGTCCAAGAACTAAGCAAAAAAACAGACACTCCGTATCACAGTTCAATTTTAACGGTCATAGAAAGCGCTGAAAAGACTGAAAGCGGCACTTAACAATGCAATGAAGCGGACGGAATATGCTGCCGTTGTTCGCGAAAAACAAAATCTAAAATTGCGGGTGGTCACGCAAGTTCGCG
>SDWL01000534.1 GCA_004195315.1 Lutibacter sp. | reverse complement strand
AGTAATTTCGAAATTACTAAAAATTATACAAACTATATCAATATTTAAAACTAAAATTAGATAATTAAAGCTTAATACGTTTTTGTCATTGTTGGTGAAACTACAATAATAAAATCAGCCTTTAATTTATTCTCTTTGTTAAATCTTTTTATATTTTCTTGTTCTACAACGCTAACAGTCACAATATTTAGATCTTTATTTTCTTGTTTTAAATACCAATAAATTCCTTCATAATTATCAGAATGATAAGAACCATTATAATGAAGAAACAACTTGTTATTTTCCATGTTTTTAAGAATAAAATAAGCCATTGTAGCATCTTTTATTGCCTGTGCTTTCGGCAAATTATCACCCCCATGACCACCCATCATTTCTTTCATTTTAACATAACCAGGTAAAGTAGCATCATATTTAATTGGCAATGGTGCAATCCATGATTTTTCTTCATTAGAAAGTGCTTCTAAAGCATCAAAACCATCTTTAAAAACAAGGCTTGCAAATTTTCTTGGAATGTTTGTAGCAATAAATTTCAACTTATTTTCATTTGCTAAATCCACTAATGGTTTATAATCTGTTATATGATTTTTCCATAATCTTGCAACAGTATCAAATGCTTTTTGATCAATTTCACCGGCTAAATATTCATTTAATTGAGTTTGATTATCTGCTTCCAACATTTCAGCACCAAGTATTAGTTTTCTTAGTTTATTTAAATCGGCTGTCGTTTCATATTGTAACCAGTGCACAATTGGATTGTTATGGTGTTCTCCATATAAAACTACGTCAGCTTTTTTCATTTTATGAATCATCCTTTTATAAGAAACTTTAGTCCCTTTTGCATTGTATAATTTGTAAGCTGGTTTGTTTTGTGAGAACATTAACGTTGAAAATGCTACAAACAGTAGAAATACTATTAATTTTCGCATAAATAATATTAAATTTTTAAGGTTTGGTTTTAAGCAAATTTATAACCTGTCTCTTATACACATCT
>SDWL01000134.1 GCA_004195315.1 Lutibacter sp. | reverse complement strand
ATTCATTATATTCTTCAGCAGTTAAATAACCTAAACGTACAGCTTCTTCTTTTAAAGTTGTTCCATTTGCATGTGCAGTATTCGCAATTTCAGCAGCTTTATAATACCCAATTTTTGGATTTAAAGCAGTTACAAGCATTAAAGAGTTATTTAATAATTCAGTAATACGCGGGTAATTTGGCTCAATACCAACAGCACAATTATCGTTAAAACTTAAACAAGCATCACCTAATAGACGAGCGGATTGTAAAAAATTTACAGCCATTACCGGTTTAAATACGTTTAATTCATAATGACCTTGTGTTCCACCAACTGTAATTGTAACATCGTTACCCATTACTTGAGCACAAACCATTGTTAAAGCTTCAGACTGTGTTGGGTTTACTTTTCCAGGCATAATTGAACTACCTGGTTCATTCGCAGGTATAATTAACTCCCCAATACCTGAGCGAGGACCAGAAGCCATCATTCTAATGTCATTTGCAATTTTGTTTAGTGAAACAGCTAATAATTTTAGAGCTCCATGACTTTCAACAATTGCATCGTGGGCTGCTAAAGCTTCAAATTTATTTTCTGCAGTAATAAATGGTAATGCTGTAAAATCAGCTATTTTTTTTGCAACTAAAACATCATACCCTTTTGGAGTGTTTAACCCAGTCCCAACAGCTGTACCTCCTAAAGCTAATTCAGCTAAATGTGGTAATGTATTATTTAATGCTCTTAAGCCATGGTTTAATTGAGAAACATAACCAGAAAATTCCTGACCTATAGTTAAAGGAGTTGCATCCATTAAATGTGTACGACCAATTTTAACAATAGCTGCGAATTCTTCAGATTTTGCTTGAAGTGTATCACGTAAGAATTCAATTCCTGGAATTGTAACATCAATAATCATTTTATAACAAGCAATATGCATCCCAGTAGGATATGTATCATTACTTGATTGTGATTTATTTACATCATCATTTGGTTGAATAACTTTTTCACCTTCACCAATAACTTTACCAGCAATTTCTTGAGCTCTATTGGCTATAACTTCATTGCAATTCATATTGCTTTGAGTACCAGAACCTGTTTGCCAAATAACTAATGGGAATTGATCATTTAATTTTCCTTCTAAAATTTCTTCACATACTGTTGATATTAAATCTCTTTTCTCTTCAGATAATACACCTAATTCGCAGTTTGCGTGAGCAGCAGCTTTTTTAAGGTATGCAAAACCGTAAATAATTTCTAGTGGCATTGAACCTATAGGGCCAATTTTAAAATTATGTCTTGAACGTTCAGTTTGAGCTCCCCAGTACTTGTCAGCAGGAACTTCAACATTTCCCATGGTGTCTTTTTCTATTCTATACTTCATAATATTGTGTTTGTCAATTTTAATAGTTTTTTTTATAAGAATTGTGTGGCTGAAAATCAGAGAGAATTTCAGTGCCGAACAATTTGTAAGTTAGAATTTTTTTGTTTAGTTTTTAATTTAAATATAAGCATTGATTTTACAATTTTTTTGTCTTATCTAATTTTTTTTAAAATATTTATTAAACTTAGCCTATTTAAGTATTAAAAAAACTTGACTAATGTTACTTCAGACAATCACTACATTCTTTATGTTTTAGTATAAAAAAAGGATAAATAAACCCTTTTTTTTACCAAATATTTTCATCTTCCATTGTATATTTGTAAGAGTTAAAATGAATTACAATAAAATTATATAAGATGTCTGAATTTAAATACCAAAAGCCTTTTCCTATTACAAAGGACACTACCAAGTATCGTTTGTTAACTAAAGACCATATTTCTGTAGTGGAGTTTGATGGGCGAAAGATTTTAGAAATAGCACCTGAGGGTCTTGAATTACTTTCACAAGCAGCATATCATGATGTGTCATTCTACCTACGTGCTTCTCATTTGAAAAAATTAGAGATTATTCTTAAAGACCCAGAAGCGACAGATAACGACCGTTTTGTGGCTTATACAATGTTGTTAAACCAGATGGTAACGGCAGAAGGTGAATTGCCAACTTGCCAAGATACTGGTACTGCAATTTGCGTAGGTAAAAAAGGTGAAGATGTATTTACTGGTGTAGATGATGCTGAATACATTTCAAAAGGAGTATTCAATACTTTTCAAACTGATAATCTTCGTTTTTCTCAAATTGTTCCTCTAACAATGCTAGAAGAAAAAAACTCAGCCAATAACCTTCCTGCTCAAATAGATATTTATAGCGCAACAGGTAATAAATACGAATTTTTATTTATTACAAAAGGAGGAGGCTCTGCTAATAAAACTTACCTGTATCAAATGACCAAGTCATTGTTAACGGAAGAAAATTTAACCAACTTTGTTAAGAAACATATCTTGGATTTAGGAACTTCTGCATGTCCTCCTTACCATTTAGCATTTGTTATTGGAGGAACTTCTGCTGAAGCTAACTTAGCGACAGTAAAGAAGGCATCAGCAGGTTATTTGGATCATTTACCAACAGAAGGTAACGATGGTGGTCAAGCTTTCCGAGATCTTGAATGGGAAGAGAAAATCACTAAAATTTGTCAAGAATGTGGAATAGGAGCTCAGTTTGGTGGTAAATACTTTGTGCATGATGTACGTGTTATTCGTTTGCCTCGTCACGCTGCTTCATGTCCAGTAGGAATGGGTGTTAGCTGTAGTGCAGACCGTAATGTAAAGGGTAAAATTACTGAAGAAGGTATTTTTCTGGAAGAATTAGAAAAAAATCCAGGACAATTTTTACCAAAAGAAGCACCACACTTAGCAAACGCTATTGAGTTAGATTTGGATCAACCAATGGAAAAAATACGTAAAGAACTTTCAAAATATCCTGTAAAAACACGCTTCAACCTAAGAGGAACATTAATTGTTGCTCGTGATATGGCTCATGCAAGAATTAGTGAAATGCTAGCCAATGGTGAAGAAATGCCTCAGTATTTTAAAGATCATCCTGTGTATTATGCAGGACCAGCAAAAACACCTAAAGGAATGGCTTCTGGGAGTTTTGGGCCAACAACAGCAGGGCGTATGGATCCTTATGTAGATTCTTTCCAGAAAGCAGGTGGTAGTATGGTGATGGTTGCAAAAGGTAATCGCTCAAAACAAGTAACAGATGCTTGTAAAGCTAATGGTGGTTTTTACCTTGGCTCTATTGGTGGACCAGCAGCAATTCTAGCAAAGCAAAGTATTAAATCTGTTGAAGTAGTTGACTTCCCAGAATTAGGGATGGAAGCGGTTCGTAAGATTAGAATTGAAGATTTTCCTGCATTCTTATTGGTAGATGATAAGGGGAATGATTTCTTCGCAGAGTTTAAATAATCAATAGAAAACTAGATTTAGTAATTAAAGAGGTAGTCTAAAAAGTGAAATTTCGTCAACCAGAACTTGATTCAGGTTCTCAGAATGAGTCGTTATCAGTATGGTGAAATTCTGAAATAAATTCAGAATAACGATTTTAATTATTTATCAGACAGCCTTTTTTTGTCCAAAAAATGTATAATTATGGATTACAAATTATAGCTTGAACTGTTGCAATTCTTTTTTGAAATTTATAATGAGAAATGTCACTTATAAAAAAAATTAAAAGAACAGTAGTAAATTTAAAATAAATATTTAGTTTTGTAGTACTAACATAAAACATCATTCATTAATTATGGATTTATCACAATTTTCAGGATTTTTAGTATTCTTAACCATATTTACAATGGGATTTTGGTTAATGATTTTTTTAATCACTTTTATTATTCCATATTGGTTAGTAGGTTATTTTAGAGAATCTTGGAAATATAGAAATGAAGGTAAAGTTGAAGCTTCTAAAGAATAAGCTTTAATTAAAATATAAAAAAAAAGGGACAATTTAATAATTGTCCCTTTTTTTATGCTATGATCCAAACATTTCTTCCTCTCCACCACCATTATAATCTCCTTGACGTGATCTTTTCTTCTTTTGATTAAATCTATAAGTGAAATTTAACAGGATTTGTCTTTGTCTCCACTGAAATTCACCAATGGTGTAAGTGTTTGGAGTAAATGATTCTGATTTTCGTTTACGAGAATTTAATAAATCACTAACATTTAAAGATAGTGTTCCTTTTTCTTTTAAAATATCTTTGCTAAAGGATAAATTCAACATAACCATTCCTTCTCTTTTAGATTGTGCACTTTCAAAAGGAGCTCTATACATTCCTCTTGTTTGCCATTCAATTTTACCAGGTAATGTAACTCTTGAAGTTAATCTAGTAAACCAAGTAATATCATCAGAATCGTAATTAACATTATTATAATCTCCTTTTGTAATAGATTTAAAAAAGTTGAAACTATTTGATATTCGCCACCATTTAAAAGGATTATAATTTGCAGTAAATTCATAACCAAATCGATCTTGAGTACTCAAATTTACAGGTGTTCTAACTATTACAACTGTTTCAATATTGTTAATATCTCTCAATTCTTCAGTTTGAACCATTTCAAAATTGTTTACCGCATGTTGGTAATAGATTGAAGTATTTAAAGTGAATTTATTCCATCGTTTTAAATACCCTAAATCAAATGAATTTGTAAAAGTAGGGTCTAAGTTTACATTACCTTTTCTAATATATGTTTCACTAGTTCTTGACTCAAACGGATTTAAAAACCAATGACGTGGTCGTCTTAATCTTCTGCTATATCCAAGAGTAATACTTTCAGAATCATTTAATTCTAATCCTAAATTTATTGTAGGAAAAAATTCTGTAAACTTTTTATCATAAGTTTCATTATTTTGTGCCAAACTAATTCTTCTGTCAGTTGTTTCAGCTCTTAAACCTAATAAATATGAAAACTTATTTATTTTTTGGCCGTATTGTGAATACACAGCAAAAATATCTTGTTTAAAATTTAAATTATTCGAAAAACCTATATTATTTACAAATTCACCATTAGCAAAATCTTCAACTAAATAATCTGAATTCAATTCATCTAAATCAATCTTAAACCCAAATTCAAAATTAGTATTTTCATCTATTGGAAGTGTATAGTCACCTTTAAATTGGTATTCTTTATCACTTTCATCTGTTGTATTTCTTTCTGAAGTTTGTGTTTCGTTACCTCCTGTGATATAATTGAAGTTATTTTCTTCACTTTCCCCATACTGAAAGTCAAATGTTAATTTATGACCAGATTTTTTGAAATCTTTTGTATAATTTAAATTATATTCGATGGTTTTATCTTCTTCTTTTTCATTTTCAACTCTTAATCCTGAATCTACTAGTGATGAATTGTTGTTTAATAAATCAATAGTGTTTGTTGAAATATCATCTCCATCAGACTTTCTGTATAAAAAAGTTCCGGTTATCGAACTTTTATCAGTTAAAAAGTATTCAATACCAAATCTTGTGTTAAATCCTTTTCTTTCTCGGTCATACTCAATTACTTCATTTCTAAATGAACTAATTGAACCTAAGTCATCAAAATAGGTGACATTTGAAAATGAATTACCCGGTGATTTTCTATAATTATAACCAGTATTAGTGAAGAAGTTTACTTTCTTTGTTCTATAATTTAAATTGGTTGAGGCTCCTAAATTATCTGGATTTCCTATTGATGTAGAGAAAGAAGCATTAAAGCCTTGGGCTTTTCCTTTTCTAAGAATTATATTTAAAATACCTGCCGTACCTTCAGCTTCATATCTAGCAGAAGGACTTGTAATTACCTCAACTTTTTCAATAGCATCAGCTGGTAATTGACGTAAAGCATCTGTACCACTTAAACCAACTAAACCAGAAGGTTTTCCATTGATTAATATTCTCACATTATCATTTCCACGTAAACTTACATTTCCTTCAACATCTACAGAAACGGAAGGTACATTGTCTAACACGTCAGAGGCTGTGCCACCTTTTACAGTCATATCTTTACCAACGTTGTATATTTTTTTGTCTAAACGTATTTCAACAGTGCTTTTTTCAGCAATAATTTCTATTTCACCAAGGGATTCAGCATCAATTGTTAAAGTTATCGTCCCTAAATCAGTTGATCCATTAATTACCTGTCTCTTATACACATCT